>CAZJUL010000012.1:0-1332 GCA_964549095.1 uncultured Elusimicrobiaceae bacterium | reverse complement strand
AGGTGCTGGAGAAGGCCGACAAGCTGCGGCGCATGGAGAGGAACATTCTGGAGCATTACGACGTCGTAGAAAAGGCCACGGAACTTTACCGCAGGACGCATTACGAAGAATCCATGACCGGGTTCAGGGACGTGCTGGCTTTTGACGCTTTCAACGAAGAGGCGCTCTTTTTCCTGGACCAGGCGGAAAAGAGGATCGCCCTGCAGAAAGCGGGGAAAGAATCGAAATAAGGGGTGGGATCTATGAACATTTTTAAAAGGTTCAGGGGCGCCGCGGCCTTGTGCGCCGCCTGCGTCCTTTGGGCCCTCGCGTCGGCCTCCGCGGCCGTTCCCGAGAGGATCAGCTACCAGGGCACGCTGAGGAAGGACGGGATCCTGTTCAGCGGCACGGTGCCGATGGAATTCAGGGTCACCAACGCCAACGGCGGCATCGTCTACTGGACCTCCAGCTCCACCGACGTGGTGGTTTCGGGCGGGCTTTTCCGCTATACCCTCGGGTCGCCCAACGAAGCCGCTTTCGAGGCGGTGCAGTGGAACCAGGTGGACGCTTACGTGCAGGTGCTGCTGGACGGGGGCTGGCTCCCGCCTGAGCCGCTTTACAGCTCGGCCTACGCGCTTAACGCCAAGACCGCCGACGGCTCGCTGGGCGATTTCACCGTCCGCGAAGGCAACATAAAGATCTCCACCACCGCCGGCAACATAGGCCTGGTCTTCCAGGACGGCACCACGCAGTACACCTCGGCCTCGCCGGTCTGGACGGTTTCCGGCTCCGACGTCTATATCAGCAGCGTCACCTACGGCAACGCCGGCGTGGGCAACGCCCAGCCGCAGGCGCGGCTGGACGTGCAGGCCGCCACCGGCGGCTACCCGCAGATCTGGCGCGATTCTTCCGGCGTCATCAGGGCTTCCATGACCGCCGCAGGTTTCCTTTACGCCGACGGCTCCCAGCTGCGCAACCTGCCCCCGAGCGCGGACAGCCTGGGCACGCACGTGGCCACCCAGACGCTTAATATGGGCGGCTACCAGCTTTCCAACGCCGGGGCCGTCACGGCCTCGTCTTATACCGCCACCGGCACGGCCGGCGTGGGCGCCGTAAAACTGAGGTTCAGCAGTAATGTAGAAGTATCCTCTACTACGGCCGCGCGGTACGGCGGCGTCTATGTTTCCTCCAATATTTATATCGCCGGCAGGTATTACGGCGACGGCTCGCAAATTTCCAACCTGCCGATCCCGGCCAATATAATGACGCTGGACACCAACCAGACCGTGTCCGGCCTGAAGACCTACACCAGCAGCCTGACGGTTACTGCGGCCACCGGCCTGCTCGCCCCCC
>CAZJUL010000011.1:18222-22153 GCA_964549095.1 uncultured Elusimicrobiaceae bacterium | reverse complement strand
GCGGCAAGAGCGCGCGCATAGTTTCGCGCAAACTCGACGAGCACCGCGTGAAGGGCAAGCTGAACGCCGGCGTTAAGATGGAGAACGGGGGCACGCTGATAGTGGACCTGGACCACGTGCCGGTGCTGCCCAAGGAATTCAAGCTGCAGGAGATGGACAACCGCATCCTCAACACCGCTTTCTGGTACGAGCAGAAGAAGCACAGCGCCATCCTGGTCACCAAGGACATCAACCTCCGCCTCAAGGCCGAGGCCGTGGGCCTGATCTCCGAGGACTACGAGGCCGGCAAAGTGAAGGTGGACGAACTTTACCCCGGGCTCGTCAGCGTGGAGATGCCCGCCGCTTCCGTGGATAAATTCTACAAGGACCACGAGATAAAGAGCCCGGACAAGGACCTCTCCCCCAACGAGTTCGTGGTGATCCATTCTAAAGAAGACCCCAAAAAATCCGCGCTCGGCCGCGTGGACCCGAACGATACCGCGAAGATCCGCGCCCTGGGCGCCGAGCCCTCGCCGTGGGGCATCCGTCCGCTCAACAAGGAGCAGCGTTGCGCCATGGAGCTGCTGCTCGACGATTCCGTGAAACTGGTCACCCTGCTCGGCGCGGCCGGCACCGGCAAGACCCTCATGACGCTGGTCTGCGGCCTGCAGAAAGCCGTGGAGGAGAACGTTTACCGCAAGCTCATCATCTGCCGCCCTATCGTGCCCGTGGGCAAGGACATCGGCTATATCCCCGGCACCAAGGAAGAGAAGCTCTCGACGTGGATGGGCGCCATCTACGATAACCTCGAGTTCGTGATGGACAAGCGCCACCAGGACAGCGCGCTGGAAAAGTTCGAGTACCTGCTGCAGAACGAGAAGATCGAGATCGCCTCGGTGACCCATATCCGCGGCCGCTCGCTGCCCAAGCAGTACATGATCGTGGACGACGCGCAGAACCTGACGCCGCACGAGATAAAGACCATACTTTCCCGCGCCGGCGAGGGCACCAAGGTCGTGGTCACCGGCGACCCCTACCAGATAGACAACCCGTACCTCGACATCGCCTCCAACGGCCTGATGTACATCGTGGACAGGATGAAGGGCCAGAAGCTTTACGGCCACCTGACCTTCACCAAGACCGAGCGCAGCGCGCTGGCGGGGCTCGTCGCGGAGCTGATGTAGGAGCACTGCGGAATACAGGAGTCAGAAGACAGAATTCAGGATCAGCGGAGGCCTTTCTCCATTCTGACTTCTGTCTTCTGGTTTTTATCATGCGCGACATCTATTACGCGATAGCCATGGCGGGCCGCGGGCTGCGCTTCGCCGAAGCCGGCTGCGCCGGGCCGAAATACATGATAGAGGCCGGCGGCCGCACGCTCTTCGAACATTCCGTCTTCTCGCTCCCGCTGGAACTTTCCGCCAGGATATTCTTCATAGCGCTCAGGGAGCACGAGCGCGATTTCCGCCTCGGCGATTTCATAGCTAAAAAACTGGAAGGCTCGCCCGTCAGCAGGAACTGGGAGCTGGTGCTGCTGGACGCGCCCACCCGCGGCCAGGCCGAGACCGTGCTCGCGGTAAAGGACTTCGTGCCGCCCGCGGGCCAGCTGGCCATCTACAACATAGACACCTGTTTTTCCTCACCGGCGCTTGCCGCTACGCTGGCCGATCCCTTGGCCAGGCGGGACGGCGTGATCGGGGCTTTCAAGCTGGCCGGGAAAGACCCCAAGTGGAGTTTCGCGCGGACAGGCGACGGCGGCCTTGTCGCCGAGACGGCGGAGAAGGTCCAGCTCTCCGATAACGCCCTCACCGGTTTCTATCATTTCAGCCGCGCGGCCGATTTTTTTGAAACGGCCGGGGCGGCGGTGCGCGGCGGCGAGCTGACGCGCGGCGAATTCTACGTGGCGCCCCTTTACAACAGGCTCATAGCGGCCGGGCGCAAGTTCGTGCTGGACACGGCCGGAGAGCTGGTCCCGCTCGGCACGCCGGAAGACGTGGCCGCGTTCTCCGCCCGGCCCCGCGGGGGGCGGTAAAAATGAGCCAGATCCCCCGGTTCTCAATAGTCGCGCCCTGCTACAACGAGGCGCCCAACCTCTGGCCCCTGCTCGACACCTTCTCCGGCCCCTGCGGCGGCGGGAATTTCGAACTTATCGTGGTGGACAACGGCTCCTCCGACGGCACGGCGGCCGAGCTGGCGCGCCTGCTGCCGCTTTACCCGTTCGCGAAGAGCGTGCGGGTGGAGGTCAACCGGGGCTACGGCTTCGGCATCCTGACCGGGCTGGCCGCGGCCCGCGGCGAATATGTCGGCTGGACGCACGGCGACCTGCAGTTCGGAGCGGGCAGCGCAGCGGAGGCCGCCGGGCTGATAGAGAAGGCGGGCGGGGCGAGGCTCTTCGTAAAAGGCCTGCGCCGCGGCCGTCCGCTTGCGGACCGGTTCTTTACCGCCGCGATGTCGCTCTTTGAAACGGTACTGATGGGAACGCGGCTCCGCGATATCAACGGCCAGCCCACACTTTTCCACCGCTCGCTTATGGAAGGCTGGAAGAACCCGCCGCACGATTTTTCGCTGGACCTTTTCGCTTACGCCGCGGCCGCAAAGGCCGGCTTCAGGGTGCTGCGGTTCGAAGTGGACAATTCCGCCAGGAAGCACGGGGCCTCCAGCTGGAACACCGGGCTCTGGTCGCGGGTGCGCCTGTGCCTGCGCACCGTGGCCGCCAGTTTCAGGATACGGGCGGGGAAGGGCCCGGCCGAATGAAAATCCTGCTGACGCACCTTTTTTATTTTTCCATCTGCGCCGCGTTCCTGGTGAACGCCGCCTTCCTGGCCGCCCGGCTGGCGGTCACGGCCGGGAACTGGAAAAAGAAACTGGCCTGGACGGCGCTGTTCGCCGCGGCTTTCGCCGCGGGCCAGCTTTTCTTCGGGGGCGCGGAACCGCGCGGCGGCTACGACAACGACCACGATTTCCAGTACCTGAGCCTCAGCTTTTTCCGGCCCGGCTCGGCGGCCATGACCATGGCGGTGAAGGAGGCCTCGCCGCTGGTCCTCGACGGGCTGTCCGACGCCCTCACCGGCTTCTCCCTGGCGGCGGCGCCGGCCAAGAACCGCCTGCTGATGTTCCTGGCGGCGGTCCTGCTCTTCGCCGGCCTGCGCGCGCTGGGCCTGGGGCTGTCGTCCGCGCTCTTCGGCTTCGCGCTTTTCTATTTTAATTTCCTGGCGGCCCTGAACGCGAACACTTTCGCCACCACGGCGGCCAACGCCTTCTACCTGTTCTCAGCCGTCTACGCAGCCGCCGTCTTCGAGACCGAAAGGCGGGACCTCAAAGGCCTGCTGTGGGCGCTGGCCGCTTTACTGCTGGTCTGGACCGGGCGCTACGAATTGGCGCTCCTGCCGGGGCTGCTGCTCTGCTCGTCGCTGCTGCGCCCGGACGGCGCCCTCCGCGCCCTGGCCCTGCGCCCCGGCGACAGGGGGCGGACCTGGCTGCTGCTCGGCGCGGTCTCCGGGCTCTGCGCCGCCTGGGGGCTGTTCGTTATAGCGCGCCTGCATTATAACGGGCCGCCGCCCGGAGAGGCCGTGAAGCTTCTTCATCACCTGCGCTACCAGCTGGGGGAAATGAATCTCGGCGTCATCCTGCCGGGCGCGGCCGGCGCGGCGCCGTATCTCGCCGCGGCCGCCTTTCTGCTGACCTTCTGGAAGGCCTGGTCTTCCGCGCGCCGCGCCGCGGCGCTGGCTTCCTGGACGGTCACGCTGCTCTGGGCCGCCTGCTTCAGCGCCATTTTCATGCTGCAGGACGGCTATCCGCTGCAGTTCATGCGCCACCGGCTTTATTTCCTGGTCCCGTTCGTGTTCCTCTTTGCTGCGGCCTGGGAGGCCTGCTTTGAGCGGCCCGGCGGGAAAGCCGCGGCGGCGGTGAAGTGGGGGCTCCTGGCCGGTTTCTGCGCCTTCTACCTGGGCGC
>CAZJUL010000011.1:14872-18212 GCA_964549095.1 uncultured Elusimicrobiaceae bacterium | reverse complement strand
TGACGGCGGCCCGTGCGCTTGAACCCGAGAAAAGGACCAACGACAGAGAATGGGCGCTGCTGCTGCAGGCCCGCCAAAACTGGCCGGAAGGCTGCGCGCTGATGTACCCGGACAACGACAGGCACCACCGCCCGGCCCTGCTGGAAAAATATTTCCCGCTGCTGTCCGGCGATTGCGGGCGCCGCGCCCCTGCCTGCGTGGTCAAATACCTCCCGCCAGTGCAGAAAATATTCGCCGATCCGGGGGCGGCCGCCCCGCGCGGCTATACCGCGGCCTCGCCTTCTTACGCGGGGCCGGGCGCCAGGCCGCTTTTTGAATCCGCCTTCGGACACAAGTTCTATACGGGCTGGGATTTCGAGACCCGCGTGGAGATCCCCCTGAAGATAGGGTTCTACTACGCCGAGGCCCCGCAAGACCGGGCCTGGCTGCTGAACAGGGACGGCCTCTGCGCCTTCAAGAACGGCAGGTTCGGCGACGCGGAAAGCGCGTTCGGGGAGGCCTTGAAGCTTGATCCCGGCTGCGGCGATTGCGCGATAAACCTGGCCGCCGGCCTGGCCTTCGGGGGCAAAAAGGCGGAGGCATTGCGGCGCATAGCCGCCGCCGAAGCGGCGGGGCCGGCGGAAGAAGAGGGAGCGCTGCTGGCCGCTTTAAGGCGCGCAGCCGAAGGCGATTCCGCCGCGGCGGCGGAGCAGCTTGACGCTTTTATCAGGCGGGACCAAGTGGGCGGACGGCTGTCGATGGCTTTCGCCTACCGAATGGCGCTGACAGCCGGGCTGGCCGGCGGACAAAGGGCGCAAGGGCCCAGGCCTTAGTAGGTCCAAAGGCCCTCGCGGCCAGGCGGGGCGTGTATTAAACTATTACCAGTAAATAACCCGGCGAGGATAAAATGACTAAAATAAAAACCGCACTGCTGAACATCGCGCTGTCCCTTTCCCTGGTAAATTTCGTGTGCGCCGCGGCCCCCGCAGCTAACGAGAACGCGGGCGCCCCGGCGTTCGATCTTCAGTTTTCAGCGGAATCCCTCGCCGCAATAGCCGTACCGGAACTGACCCCCGCGCCGCAGCCCGAAGAGGCCGTAAGGGCCATACAGCCCGGCAACGACCTTACGCCTAAGGTCGAAGACCAGAAGCGGATAAAAGCGATACTGAAGCTGGTCAGCGATGTTTACAACAACGTCCACCTTCCCTATTCGCAGGACGGCAGCACTTTCAAGAACAAGGAAGGCAAACTGCCGCAGAAGCCCGCCGGCTTCTACAAAGAATACACCCTTTTGACCGGCGACGCGCCGCACACGGTGGTCATCGGCGGCCAGACCTACCAGGTAGCCCCGGACCTCAGCGCCCGCGGTTCCGAGCGCGTGATCATCGGCGGCGGCGAGTTCCTGTATTACACCCCGGACCATTACGCGCACTTCATACTGCTGACCGTGGTCAGGTAGAATTTCCGAGATGGAACCGTCCGACCTGCTTTTGGCCGAGGGGCCTTTCATAAAAGCGGGCGGCAAGAACTGGCAGGCGGAGGAAATAGCCAAACTATTCCCTCCGCCCGTTTATTTTACGGCCGTGATGGACGGTTCGCTGGCCCGGGATAAAAAGGCCCTCCTCTCGGCGCTGGCCGCCGCCCTTGAGTTCCCCTCCTATTTCGGTCATAACTGGGACGCCCTGCTGGACTGCCTCAGGACGCTGCCCGAGTTCGCGCCGGCCAAAGGCTACGCCCTCATAATAAAGAATTCCGGCCAGCTGCTGGGCGACGCGACGGGAGAAATGGATAATTTTACCGACGTGGCCGCCACCGCCGCCGAATTCCTGGCCGAAAGCTACAAGGTCCCGCTGAAAATAATAATGCTATGACCGCGCGCAACGCCTTCCTTTCAGCGCTGCTTGCCCTCTGTCCGGCGCACGCGCTCTTTGCGGGGGAAACCACGGTCGTTATAAAAACCCCGGACGGCTGCGCGCTGGAAGCGTTCTTCCTCGCGCCCTCCAGCGGCTCCTTCGTATTCATAAATTCGCACGGCCTGGGCTCGGACAAGAACGAGTGGCGGGCTTTCGATGCGGCGCTGGGCAAGGCTGGCCTGGGCTACCTGTCGCTGGATCTCAGGGGGCACGGGAGCAGTCTGAAATGCGGCGGCAAGAGAACGGATTACCGGAACTTCACGGCCGAAGGCTGGCAGCTTCTTTCCCGCGACATAAAGGCCGCCGCCGCTTTTTTAAAGACGAGAAAGATCCCGGCCCGGAAGCTGGTCCTGTGCGGCGCCAGCATAGGCGCCAACCTGTCGGTAAAAGCGGCGTCCGAAGGTACCGCCCCGGCCGGGCTGGTCCTGCTTTCGCCGGGGCGCGCCTACGCCGGCGTAACGATCGGCGACGATTTCTTCGCCGGGCACAAAGCGCGCTTTTTCATAGCGGCCGCGCCCGACGACCCCTACGCCTGGCAAAGTTCCCGGTACCTGGCCGCCCTGCTCCCGAAGGACAAAGAGCTCCGGGGTATTTTCAGGGCCGGCCCCTCCGGCCACGGGGTCAATATGTTCTCCGCTCCCGGTTCCTCCCTTATCGGCGATATCCTTGAATGGGTGAAGCGGCTGCCAAAGTAGGCCTTGCGGGCAAGACCGCCGGAATTGCCGGACTCCGGCGGGAACAAATGGTATCCGCAAGGAGGATGCCTGTTTAAAAACGCAGTTATTTTCCTGAAAATCCGGTATTTTTCTTTATCCACGCATCTATAAATACAATAGCTCGGTTACAGCCGGTTCCCGGCTATAAACCGCCCCTTTCATTTTCCTATTGAAAATCGGGGTTTTTTGTATTAGACTATAATATACCGGCGGCTGGGGAATGCGCTTTCCCGGAGGTTTGTTTTTGTCTAAACGCGGACCGCGGCCGCAGATCCAGGTTTTTACCGGCTGCCCGGCTTTCAGCGGCTACAGGCAAGGGGGTCTTATGGAAGACGACAGGATCATAACCGTACAATTCAAACTTACCAGGAGCAACAGCCTGGTGCTGCTGGCCGCTTTTTTCCTGTGCTGGCACCCGCAGTCTCTGGGCTCTGAAACGCTGACGCTTACCACCTATTACCCGGCGCCCTACGGCGGCTACGCCAACCTGCTGACCACCGGGCAGACCCTGATGGCCAGGGATACCGGGAACGTGGGCATCGGCATCTCGGCGCCCGCGGCCAAGCTGCATATCGCGGCCCCCAACGGGACGAACGCCCTGCTGATACGGCCTACTACCATGTCTTCCGGGCAGGTATCCAAGATGGTTTTCGCCGATCCCGATTCGGGCACGACCGAAATGAGCATCGAATACAAGGACGACGGCACGCCCGACCTGGCGGTGCTGGGCGG
>CAZJUL010000011.1:0-14862 GCA_964549095.1 uncultured Elusimicrobiaceae bacterium | reverse complement strand
AGATCGACGTCACCGGCACCGGCAAGGTCTCCTCCTACCTGCATGTCGGCGGCGACGTGCGCGTGGGCAACGGGGCGTCGGCGAACGTGGGCGACCTCTACGTGAACGGCTATTTCAAGAATTTCTGCCGCCGCGTCAATTACCCGGTGGGCGCGGTGGCCAGCTGCTATTCCACCGAGCGCGCCGTCGGCTTCCTGCCGGACGGCACGGCCAGGGCCTGGGGCTTCCTGCCCGCGTCTAACACCAGTTCCGGCTCCGGCACCTATGTCGTTATCGGCGAGGACTGGGGCGGCACGATGATCTGCTGCAAGCTGGATATGACCCCGTAAGGGCCGAAGGAGCCGACTTGAAAACACAGCAGTGCAAAAAGACAGGCGTCAGGGTTTCCCTCAAGGATAACGGCCTTGACGCAGTGCGTTACGCCGCATACGCCGTCAGCGATGCGGCTTATGTTTTTATAACCCCCGCTTCCGGCAGGGCCGTGACGGTGGAACTGACCCCCAAAACCGAGGCGGCGGCTAAAGGCCTCGCCCGCCGCTTCGCCGAAGAGCTCAGGGACGAGAAGCTGCGCGCCCGCATCTTCGACGCGAACCGGGAGCTGCGCGAATTCATGATACTCAAGGCGCTGTCGCGCGCGGAAGCCGCGGCCCCGGCCGCGCCGGAAGACTCCGGCCTGACGCCGGCGCAGGAAAAAGAACTGGACGCCCTCATAGCGCAGGTGGAAAGCGAGATAAAAAAAGAATCCGCCGGAGGCGGCAAGGACCCGCTCGGCCTCACCAGGACCTGGGAAGAAAAATATGGCGCGAAAACCGGCCGCAAGAAGTAGCAGCGCAGACAGCGCCCTGCCCCACTTGTTCTGGAAAAAGACCGGCGGCGGCCGCCTGCTCACCAACGATTCCGGGCACCACGCCTGGATAAAGGAAAAAGATTTCGCCGCCGCGGCCGCAGGCCGGCTGAAAGAGTCGGGCCCGCTCTTTTCCGGGCTGGCCGCCAAGGGCTTCATCCGCAACCGCCTGGATTTCAACGACCTGGCCGCCAAGTGGGAGCAGAAGAACCTGCACCTCAACTGCGGTCCCAGCCTCCACATCCTGGTGCTGACCCTGCGCTGCAACCATAAATGTCTTTACTGCCAGTCGGCCGCGACCGGCCCCGCCGCGAAGGACACGGATATGTCCCCGGCGACAGCGCGCAAGTGCGTGGACTTCGCGTTCAACTCGCCCGCGCCCGGAATAACTATCGAGTTCCAGGGCGGCGAGCCGCTGCTTAACTGGGCGGCGCTGCGCGAGACCGCGCTGTACGCCCGCAAAAAAGCGAAGGCGGCCGGCAAGGAGCTCAGGCTGGCCCTCGTCTCCAACTTCAGCCTGATGGACGCCGAAAAAGCGGAATTCCTGCTGGCGAACGAGGTCTCCATCTGCACCTCGCTCGACGGACCGAAGGACCTCCATAACGCGAACAGGCCTTTCGCGGGGGATTCCCACGGGGAAACGCTGAAATGGCTGAAATTCTTCCGGAAGAAATACGCCGCGCAGTCCGCGGCCTACAGGGTGTTCAAGCCCAGCGCGCTGCTGACCGTCTCCAAGCATTCGCTGCCGCGCCACAGGGAAATAATCGACGAATACGTGAAGGCCGGCCTGGAGGACATCTTTATCAGGCCGCTGGCGCCTATCGGCTACGCAAAGGACCGCTGGGGCGAGATAGGCTACCCGGTCAAAGATTTCGCCGCCTTTTACCTGAAAAGCCTGGACTATATCCTGAAACTCAACCGCAAGGGCGTAGTGATAAGGGAAAAGACGGCCGCGATGATGCTGGAGAAGATCGTCAATTTCCGGGACCCCGGCTACCTGGACGCCAGCTGCCCCTGCGGCGCGGCCGCGGGACAGCTCGCCTACAATTATAACGGCGACATTTACACCTGCGACGAGGGCAGGATGGTGGGCTGGACGGGCGACGACCTGTTCAAACTCGGGAACGTGTTCAAAGATCCCTATAAAAAGGCCGTCTCCGCTCCCGCCGCCAGGGTCTGCGCCGTCTCCTCCAACCTCGAGGCCCAGCCGTCGTGCGCGCGCTGCGCCTACAGTCCTTATTGCGGGGTCTGCCCGGTCTACAATTACGCGGCGCAGGGTTCGCTGTGGGGCAATATGCCTTCCAACGACCGCTGCGGACTTTTCAAAGGCATCTTCGACGCGCTTTTTTCGCTCCTGAAAAAGCCCGCCAGCGCCGCTATCCTCAGGAAATGGGTGGCTGAAAAATGAAACGATCCGCCGGAAAAACACTGTCGCTCGACGCCAGCGTCTATTCTTTCGAAGCCGTAAAACTGGCCGCTTTCGTGTTCTCCGGCCGGGGTGTCGCCGTCTCTTCGCGCGGCCGGACCTCCAAAGCCGTGGTCAGCGGGCCGGACGCCGAGCGCTTGTCCGGCGAATTCATGAACGAGGTCCTGAACCAGCAGTGCAGGCTGGACCTCGCCAAAAAGAACTCGAAGATAGCCGGCATCATCACCACCAGGGCGCTCCTGTCCGCCCTGGGCGAGACGAAGAAATAAGCCGCCGCCCCCTTTCGCGCGGGTCCGCGCTCCGCCTTTACCCCAAGCTATGCCTGACATACCGTTCTGGAACAAATGCGACAACAAGTGCGTAATGTGCACTAACCTGGACGAGTTCGCCTCCCAGCAGGCGCCCCGGTATGGGCTGAAGCACCAGATAGAGAAGCTCGAGCGCTGGCTCAAGGGCCTGGGGCGGATCTACCTCAAGAACGCGGATAAAGCCGATTTTGTCAGCCTGACCGGCGGCGAGCCGACGCTGCACCCGGATTTTTTCAAGCTGCTGGCCTATTTCAGGAAAAGGCTGCCCGGGACCCCCATAACGCTGCTTTCTAACGGCCGCCGGTTCGCCGACGGGGAATTTACGGAGAGGTTCCTGAAGATAGCCAGGCCGCCGTTCACGGTCGGCGTGCCGCTGCACGGCGGCTCGGCCGCCGCTCACGACCGGGTGGCCGGCGTGAAGGGCGCTTTCGCCCAGACCGTGAAAGGGCTTAAGAACCTGTTCGCCGGGTCCGCGGCCGGCTGGGGCGGGGGGCTCGAGATCAGGCTGGTCCTGCACCGCCTCAACATAAAAGGGCTCCCTAATATCCTTCTTTTCCTGCTGAAAGAGTTCCCGGAGCTGGGCCGTTACAGGATAGCCGCCATCCATTACGAGATAGAAGGCAAGGCGCTGGAGAACCGTCGTAAGGTGGGCCTCAAACTGACGGATTCCGCCAGGGCCGTGAACGCCGCAGCCCCGCTGATAGCGCGCTTCCCGGATCTCCGGCTTTACCATTTCCCGCTCTGCCTGGTGAAAAAAGAACTGCGCCCGCTTTGCCGCATAACCCTGCCGCCCGAAGACCGGGTTTACCCCGCCAAATGCGCCGGCTGCCGCGCCCGCAGGAAATGCCTGGGCCTGATGACCGAATATTATAAAGCGTACGGCGACGCCGAACTGCGGCCGCTGCGGGGGAAAGGATGAAGTTCTTTTCCCTGGCGTACCTGGCGGTCTTCGCCGTGTGGGCGGTGACGGTGGTGAACATAGACCTGGCCACCAACAAGATCCCCAACGCGCGGCTGGCGCTGGGGGCGAAGCTGATGCTGCTGGCCCTGGGGCTGCACGCGCTGAACACTTACCTGGGCGGGCGCGGCGAGACGCTGAGCTACCTGACCTGGAACTTCTACGCGCTGTGGTGCGCGCACGTGTTCTGGGCGGTGCTGGCCGGCTTCATACTCTGGTACGCCGAGATCTGGCCGGCCGGGGACGCCAAGTTCTTTATGCTTACGGCCGCCTGGCTGCCGCTTATAAATCCCTTCCTGAAAAATTTCCCGCACTACCTTTTCCTCAGCCTGCTGATTAACATCTTCGTCGCCGCGGCGCTTGTGACTATCGGGGCTTTCCTGGCGGACGGTTTCCGCCGGGCGGGCCCGGCCGATTATTTCAAAGAGCTGGGCGGCGGGGTGAAGCAGCGCTTCGCCGAATTGGCGGGCGCGGCGGGCAAGAACAGGTGGCTGCTCCCGGTCTACGCCGCCAACATCACCTTCGTCTTCCTGCTGCAGCAGGTGCTGCTGGCCGAGATGGGCCACCTGGCCGGCCGGTTCCTGGCCAGGACCGAGCTGATCTACTTCTTCCTTTTCTTCCTCTGGGACAAAGTAGGCGGCGCGTTCAAAAGTAAAAAATGGGGCTACGCGGTCACGGCCGGCTACCTGGTATATTTTTTCGCGGGGTATTTTTATTTCCCGGACCGACTGCTGGGCCTGGTAGCGCATTCGCTGCTTAATGTGCTGAAGTTCAGCCTCCTGCTCTTCTTCGGCCGGTTCATGCTGGAATTTTTGATGGAGAAGAAGGACGCTTCTTTCGTCGGGCCCGGTGAGCTGCGGCCCGGCATGATACTCTCGGCCAAGGCCGCCAGGACCCTGAAGGCCAACACGGCGTTCGAAGGCGCCTTCGACGACTGCTTCCGGGACGGCCTGAGCGAGGAGCAGACGGCCCTGCTGGCGGACTGGCTGAAAAAACTGCCGATGCCGGACCCCAAGGTGGAAGTGGTTAAAGGGCGGCCGTTCGCCCTCTGGATATTCGCCGGCGCGGCCATAGCGCTGATCTTCGACAAGAACGCTGCACAGCTGCTCAAATGAAAAAAGCGAAGAAAATGCTGAAGGTCGTCCTGTTCACGGGCTACAGCTGCAACAACCGCTGCCTGTTCTGCATCGACGCCGACAAGCGGGACCTGCCCGAGCGCACTACGAAAGAACTGCTGAAGCTGATCTACGCCTCCGGGAAGAAGGGCGCCGACATCCTGGAAATAATAGGCGGCGAGGCGACGATAAGGCCCGATTTTACGGCGCTGGTCCGCGCCGCCAAGAAGGTCGGCATCCGCTCGGTAGCCTGCGCCACCAACGGCCGGGTGCTGTCGGACCCGGCGGCGGCTAAAAAGATATTGGACGCGGGATTGGATTCGGTCATCTTCTCCATCCACGGTCCGACCGCCGCGGTGCACGATAAAATGACGGCCAGCCCCGGCAGTTTCGCCGAGCTGATGAAAGGGATGGCGAATCTCAGGAAGCTCGGCTTCACGCGCATCAACGGCAACACCACGGTGGTAAAACCAAATATGCGGTCCCTGCCCGCGCTGGCCGCGCTTTATGTGAAGCTGGGCGTGAGGAACGTGGAGTACATCTTCGTGGACCCCAATTACGGCGGGGCGAAGAACAATTTCGACGACCTGGTGCCCAAGATCTCCGTGGCCGCGCCTTACATGAAAAAGGCGCTGCGCGTCGGCCTGGCGGCCGGGCTGGACCAGTGGAAGGCGCGCTATGTCCCGCTCTGCCATTTCAAAGGCTTCGAAGAACAGATCAGCGAGGTGAACGAGCGGACCATCTTCCTGACCGAGCACTGGGCGCCGGATTTTGTGAATCCCGACGCGATAGGTTCGCGCCGCGCCGTGGGGCGGCGGCGCCCGGCGGCCTGCGCCGGCTGCGCGAAATACGAGCTGTGCGAGGGAATCTGGACCGAATACCTGAAGCATTACGGAGACGGAGAGCTGAAAGCGGTGAAATGAGGGACATTCGCAGCGGTTCTGAATAGGCGGGCGTCGGCAGATATGGCGACTCAGGCACGGCTCGCCACACCGTGGCTCGCCTCTTTCACTCGGCCCTCGCTCTTACGTAAGCTCGGGCCTCGCGAGGTCCTTCCTCGCCATATCTGCCGCCTCCCGCGATACCGGGTTAATGTTATGACGGAAAACAATAACAGCAAGTGTTACGAACTGATACTGAACTATAACTGCAACGCGCGGTGCCAGTTCTGCTCGCAGGGCTCGTTCGATAAATCGCTCAACGCGGAGTTCTGCTCCATAGCTAAGAATATTTACGCCGCCTACAAGGCCGGCTACAGGCGGCTGGGCCTCACCGGCGGCGAGCCGCTTATCCGCCCCGACATCCTGAAGATAGTGGCGCTGGGCAAAAAGGTGGGCTTCAGGTTCATCCGGGTACAGACCAACGGCATCAGGCTGGAGGACGGGAAATTCTGCGCCGCGCTGGTAAAGGCGGGCCTCACGTTCTGTAAATTCTCCTTCGTGACCGACGCTCCACGGACGCACGACACTCTGGTCGGAGTGCCCGGCGCCTGGGAAAAAGCAATGAAAGGCGCGGAACACCTCAGGAAGCTGAAGATACGGCTGGGCAACAATATACTCGTCAACAGGAACAATTACCGCCGCCTGCCGGAAATAATAAAATCGTTCATCGGCAGGGGCATAACCAATTTTGTCGTGATCTATCCCGTCTATATCGGCAGCATGGCGGTTAACGCCAAAAAGCTGGGCGTGAGCCTGCCCGAATGCGAAAAACCCTTCCTGACCGCCGCCCGCCTTATGGAGAAGGCCGGGCTCGGGGGGGAGATCCTTTTCCTGAATACCCCTCCCTGCTTCCTGAAAGGCCGCGAAGACCTGGCCATAGGCCTGGACCTGTTCAATACCGTGGTCACTGACCCGGGCGGCACTAAAACCGACCTGGACGCCAACGCGAATATGACCAAGGTCTACGGACCGGACTGCGGCAGTTGCGTCCTGAAAGGCCGGTGCAGGGGCGTGGACGAAAATTACGCGCGCGTGTGGGGCTTCGCCGGCTTTGTGCCCATTAGGAACGCGCCGGCGAGCAGGCCGGAGCCGGCGGGCGCCGGGCAGGTCCTCTCGGACAATGACCGCTGCCTCATCGAAATACTCAAGCTCAAAAAAGAAGCGTCCACCGCCGAAATACTGAAACTTTCAAAAAAGATAATACTCTGCCGGGACTGTTCCGACGGCAACGTGGTCCTCAACACCGCGCAGCGCCTGATAGAAAAAGGCCTGGTCGCCAGCCGCTTCTCCAAAGGCAAATTCTACTGGCGGCTCCTGAAGACACCGACGGTTCAGTAAATGACTGGAGCGGGTGGCGGTGAATTGGTGAGGAAGGCCGTCACGGAGGGAGGAGCTTGCGTAAGCGCGACGACTGAGTGACGAGGGGCGGCCACGGTGTGGCCGACCCCGTGCCTGACGAACCAATCCACCGACAGGACCCGCGAACCTGTAAATTGCACCTGATGCTGAAACCTGAAACCTTAAAAAAGATTCTTCCGCCGCTGCTCGCGGCCGCTTTCTGCGCGCTGAACCTTTGGGTGACCGGCGCGGCGGTCAGCGCCGATACCGACCCCTCGCTGCACACCGCCGGCAGCTTCCTGCTGGCCGGCCTCCCCGGCGGTGACGTGAACTTCAATATGCCGCTTTTCGGCACCGTCTTCGCCGCCGCACGGAACTTCGGCGTAACCCCCGTACTATTCTTCGTCATACTGCATCTGGCGAACTACGCGCTGGTTTTTTTCGCCGGCTCGCTCCTGCGCGGCTATCGGGCCGGGCTGCTGGCTTTAGCGGCGGCGGGCCTGTTCGAGGCGCTCGGCGGCTTCGCCTATAATGCCGAGCAATCCTTTTACAGCTTTTTCCTGCTGCTCGCGCTGCTGTTCCTGGTCCTGAAAGACCGCGAAGACACGCTGAAGAACAACCTGCTGGCCGGGCTGGCCATAGGCGCTTCGCTGCTGGTGCGCACGCCGCTGCTCCTGTTCCCTCCCCTGGTAGTTTTGTCCGGACGGTTTTGGAAAACCGGCCTGCCTGAAGGCCGGGCCGCGCGCGAACTGGCCTTCCTGGCGGCCTCCTACGCGCTCCTGCTGCCGTGGGGCGCGCTGAACCAGTCCGTCTCCGGGAAATTCTCGCTCTTCGACGATCGCCGCGCTGCCTGCAACCTCATAACCGCCGCCAAAGGCAGCGTTTACACCATGAACGGGAACCCGTTTCGGCTGGCAGGCATCGGGGAGGAAGACAGCGCTTTCGATTATTTTGTCCGCGAAACCGCCAGGGCGCCGCTTGACCACGCGCTTACCGCCGTCAAAAGGCTTTGGCATATTTTCCTGTTCCATCCGCTGCTGTCCGGGCTGTTCTTGCTGGCACTGCTGAAGAACCGCTTCCGCGACGGCCCGGCCTTCGGCCTGCCGGTATATTTTGTCCTCGTCCATTCCCTGCTTTCCATCGAAGCGCGCTATTTTTACCCGCTGGTTTACCTGCTGCCGCCGCTGATCGCGGCCGGACTGCTGCGCGGCGGGCAGGAAGGGTCTGTGAGCCGCGCCGCGGCGGAGAAAGCGGCGCGCGCGGCTTTTGCCATTTCTTTTTGCGCAGTGTTGACCGTGGAAGCTTTAGTCCTGGCCTACCCGTACCGGGCCGCAGTGAACGCCGGGGAGCCCAACGCGCTGTCGCGCGCGGCGCTGCGTTTCCCGGAAGACAAGACGCTGCAAGGGCTCGGTTGCCGCGAAAAGTGGCTCGAGGGTGACGACGGGGGGTTTTACAACTGCCTCGCCGGGCTGGGCCGGAAGTTCGGCGACACGGGGATTGCGTATCTTGTCGCGGCCTCGGAAGCCCCTGCCGCCGCGGAGCTGGCGCCGCCGCTTGGCTGCGGCCTGGACTGCCTGGTGATGCGGATGCTGCGCGAGCTTGAGCTGGGCGACTGCGGCGCGGCCGGGAAGTCCCTGGAAAAAGCCTACGCCGCCTACCAGGCGGACCACAATATGCTGCGCCGGGCGCCGTACGAAAAAGACAAGGAACTGGAGCTCGCGATAAAAGAGGATTCGGCTACGTTCTGGCAGTCCTGCGTGTATCCCCGGCTGCTGCTGCGGCCTCCGGAAAATATGGCGCGGATACTGGCCGGGCTCGACCGGCTGACTGCGCTGGACGGCCGGCTGGCCCTGCTGCGGGACGCTCTGAGGGATGTCGGGACTGCGGGCGAATTTGGTGACCGGCCGCTGCGCAACTGGCTGGCTACCGGCGTGCTCGGGCTATCCCGGAGCGGCCTGCGCAAGCTGTGGAGGACGGGCGCCGAGCAATCGCGGGGGCTGTGTGCGGGGGCGGGGGACAAGGCGCGGGCGGGGGACTTGAAGTCGGCGGAGCCGCTGTATGGCGGGGCGGCGGGGCTGGTGGGGAATCCGGAGACTGCTCCGGCTTTTATGGCTTTGTGTTCGCTGCGGGTAAAGGTGGGGAATAAGGCGCGGGCGCTCAGCGCCTGTCAAAGCGCGGCTTACGCTTCGTACTTCGAGGCGGAGGGAGCGCCGCCGGCGATGGGGGCGGAGGCGTCATTTGAAGTCTATAAGCTGCTTAAGGGGCTGGGGCGCAAGGCCGAGGCGGAGGCGGCGCTTCGCAGGACGATAGACAATGCCCCGCCGTCCTGGCCCGGACTCCCCGCCGCGAAAGTTCTTCTGAAATAATCCCCAAACTTGGCGGATCCATAGCCTGTTGTCGGCGGCGTATTCCCCTCACTCGCGGGACCGGGGGTTCGGGGAAGAGGCCCGTGGTTTCCGCCGGCGAAGAACTCGGCCAGCACACAGTGCTGGCCTCAAACATTCTTCGCCGGTCGCCTAATGATAGCGACTTCGCTCCAACCACGGGCCTAACCCCCTTAAATGCGAGTGAGGGAAACACGCCGCCTCCGCAACAACAGCGGCTCTCTCCCCTCACATTATAATTATTGCTTATCCCCGCCCCGACGATACGTCTAAACCCACCCACAAGGTCGCAGCCAAATTGATAAAAAGTTATTTCCCAAATCCGGCATTAATGCCAATAGTGTATGGCAGTATAGCCTTCTTTCCGCCGATATTCAACCCTCCCAGTTGAAGGCCTTTTAGTGTTTGATTGCAATAGTTGATAAGACCGATTTGTATCCCTGAAACATTTTCAGCCACATTTACAGCCCCAAACTGAATACCTGTTAGTTGTTTGGTCGTTTCATTTAGTAGAGATGCCTGAAATCCATATAGCTCGATCACCTCGTTTTTTAATACGCCTATTTGAATACCATGACATTTCTTAGTATCCAAATTGATTCCGCCAAATTGAATCCCTGTAATTTCACTGGTCATATTTAATATAGGCGATACTTGAATGCCGTACATTTTACTCACAATATTGGAGATAAATAGCAAATTGCCGGGTAAAACTCCTATTTGTATCCCATAAAGATTATCTGCTGCATTTCCACCACCTAATTGAAGACCATAAACATTAGGTGTATATCCATACAAATTTAAATTTAGACCGATAACCTTTCGCGATTTGGGAATTGAGAGGTTTTCATAAATCTGAATTTTTACTGGCGTCCATTCACAAAAGCCAGGTGCTGATAGTAATATGAATAACATCGACAGGGTTAAATATTTCATTATGGTTGTAGGGCGGCCCCCCTATGAGTTATTATGCACCAAAACAGGCAATGGTGTAAACTAATATCAGTTCGGCTGCGACCTTATGGGTGGGTATGGCTGTATCTTCAGGGCGGGGTATATTCAATTTTGGAAGACTTAGGGGATTGTGAGGGCTGGCGCGGGTGACGGGTGGTTTGGCTCGGAAGGCCCTCGCGGAGGGCTGAGCTTGTAAGCGCGAGGCCCACACGTCTGAACTCCAAACCCCCGTCGGACCCCGCGCTGAATGTCCAATATCATGCCGTTAGTCATTTAGTCATCAGCGTCCCCTTTTTCAAAAGAAAACCCCCGGGCGCGGGCCCGGGGGTTTTCGTCGGCTTTGGCTTTCGCCTTGGCTTTGGGGGCTTAGTACATGTCTCCGCCGCCCATTCCGCCCATGCCGCCGGGCATGGAGGGCATCTTGTCCTTCTTCTCGGGCAGGTCAGCCACCAGCGCTTCCGTGGTGAGCAGCGTGCTGGCGATGGAGGCCGCGTTCTCGAGGGCCGTGCGGGTCACTTTGCAGGGATCCACGATGCCGGCCTTTATGAGGTCCACGTATTCCAGCTTGTCGGCGTCGAAGCCGATCTCGGAGCTGGAGTTCTTCACCTTGTCGATGACGATGGAGCCGTCCATTCCCGCGTTCTCGGCGATGATGCGCAGGGGCGCGTAGATGGCCCGCTTGATGATGGCGATGCCGGTCTTCTCGTCCTCGTTGGCGCCCTGGACCTTGTCCAGGACCTTGGCGGCCCTGATCAGGGCTATGCCGCCGCCGGCGAGAATGCCTTCCTGCACGCCGGCCTTGGTGGCGTTCCGGGCGTCTTCCACCTTGGATTTCTTCGCTTTCATCTCGGTCTCGGTGGCCGCGCCTACGCGTATGACCGCCACGCCGCCGGAGAGCTTCGCCAGCCGCTCTTCCAGCTTCTCCTTGTCGTAATCGGAGGTGCTGTCGTCGATCTGTTTGCGGATCTGGCCGGTCCGCTTCTTTATCTCGACCTTGTCGCCCGCGCCGTCGACGATGGTGGTGTTTTCCTTGTCGATGACGATGCGCTTCGCTTTGCCGAGCTGCTCGACGGAGGTCTTGTCGAGCTTCATGCCGCGCTCTTCGCTGATGACCTCGCCGCCGGTCAGGGTGGCGATGTCTTCCAGCATCTCTTTGCGCCTGTCGCCGAAGCCGGGGGCCTTAACGGCGCAGCCCTTCAGGGTGCCGCGCAGCTTGTTGACCACCAGGGTCGCCAGCGCTTCGCCTTCCAGGTCTTCCGCCAGGATCAGGAACTGCTTGCCGGTCTGCACGATCTTCTCGAGCACGGGCAGCAGGTCCGCCATCGCGGAGATCTTCTTGTCGGTGATCAGGATCAGCGCGTCGTCCAGGACGCATTCCATCCGTTCCGGGTCGGTGACGAAATACGGGGACACGTAGCCGCGGTCGAACTGCATCCCTTCCACGACTTCGAGCTCGGTTTCGGAGGACTTGCCCTCTTCCACGGTGATGACGCCCTCGTGCCCTACCTTTTCCATGGCCTGGGCGATCAGGTCGCCGATGACGCGGTCGTTGGCGGAGATGGTGGCTATCTGGGCCTTCTCTTCCTTGGTCTTCACGGGCTTCGCCATCTTCTTCAGCTCTTCCACCATGGCGGCTACGGCCTTGTCCAGGCCCCGCTTGAGGTGTATGGCGTTGGCGCCGGCGGTAACGTTCTTCAGGCCCTCGGTGAAGATGGCCTGGGTCAGGACGGTGGCGGTGGTGGTGCCGTCGCCGGCTATATCGTTGGTCTTGGAGGCGGCTTCGCGGACCAGCTGCGCGCCCATGTCCTCGAAGTTATCGTCCAGCTCGATCTCTTTGGCGATGGTCACGCCGTCGTCGATGATGGTGGGCGAGCCGAATTTCTTGGCGAGTATGACCGTCTTGCCCTTGGGGCCGAGGGTCACTTTCACCGCGTTGGCCAGCTTGTCCACGCCGGCCTTAAGGCGCATCCTGCCTTCTTCCGAATAGATTATCTGTTTTGCCATTGTTCTTGTTTCTCCTTGTGTGAATTTATTTCAGTAAGCCGAGGATGTCCTCTTCGCGCATGATCAGGTATTCCTCGTCGTTTATCTTGATCTCGGTGCCGGAATATTTGCCGTAGAGGATCTTGTCCCCGGCCTTCACTTCCATGGGCACCAGCTTGCCGTCTTCCGCGGTCTTGCCTTTGCCTACCGCGATGATCAGGCCTTCCTGCGGCTTCTCTTTGGCCGTGTCGGGGATTATGATCCCGCCCTTCACCGTTTCTTTGGCTTCCAGGGCCTTTACCAGTACCCGGTCGCCGAGAGGCTGTATCTTCACCTTCGCTGCTGTTTCTGCCATAGCTTGCTTCCTCCTTTTGATCTTGGAAATATATTTGGCAATTAATCCTTCTAATTGCTAATAATAGCAAAATGCGCGCGGGGGTGTCAATAGCAGTCGCGGGACGCGACTGCTAATTTAGACGGCCGGGGGGAGCCGGCCTATTTCACGATGTAGAAGCGGAACTTGGTGCCGCCCACTTCGATGACGTCGTCGTCGGCGAGCAGCGCCTTCTTGTCCAGCTGGTTGCCGTTGTGCTTGGCGTAGCCCTCTTTTATCGGTATGAGGTAATAGCCTTCGGGGCGCATGGTGATGACCACCGCCATGTCCGGGCCGAGGTTGAACATGCCGGAGCCCTTGTACTGGATATTGGCCTGCGAGGACTTGCCGATATAGGTGGAAAGACTGGTGAGCTCGTGGTCGGTCTTGGCGTCGGCGGCCCCCTCCAGCACTTCCAGGCCCGCCTTGGCGCGCGGCTTCTGGGACTGCGGAACGGGTACGGCGGCGGGCGCGGGGGCCGGCGCCGGCGCGGCCTGGGCGGGTGCGGCCGTAGCCGGCTTGGACTGCTGCGCCTCGGGCGCGGGTGCGGCCTGTACGGGCGCCGGGGCGCCGTCGACCATGAATATAAGGGAATATTTGATTATATTAATAGTGTCGCCGTGGTGCAGGCCGGATTTAAGGACCTTCTTCCCGTTCACCAGCGTGCCGTTGGTGGAGCCGAGGTCTTCCACGAAGTAGGTGTCGCCGCCCTGAAAGAGCTTGCAGTGGTGGCCGGATACGGCCTGGTTGTCCAGCATTATGTCGTTATCCGGCTTGCGGCCTATGGTAAAGACCGGCTTGTCCACCTTGTATTCTCTTATGACGGCGGCTTCAAATTTCAGCAGTATTTTAGGCATATGACTTTTTCAGCATGTCGCTGACCGTTTCCTTAAGGGTTTTTTTCTTGATGGCGACTATCACGACCGTGACGTTGTCCGGTCCCCCGTTGTTGTTGGCTTCCGTGACCAGCGCCTCGCAGGCTTTCTGGTTGTCGGCGTTCTCTTTGAGCAGTTCCGCTATCTTGTCTTCCTGCACGGCTTTGAACAGCCCGTCGGTGCAGAGCAGGAACCTGTCCTTTTCGAACACATCTATCTCTTTCAGGTCCACCTGCGGCGTTTTCTGCGCGCCAAGGGCGCGGGTAAGGATGTTCTGCAGGGGAGATTTCTCCGCCTGCTCTACGGTCAGCAGCCCCTTGCGCACGTGGTCCATCACCAGGGAATGGTCCTCCGTGATCTGCTCCAGGACCCCGTCCCTGAGCAGGTAGATCCTCGAGTCGCCGATGTGCGCTATGGAAACCTTTTCCCTGTTCAGCAGCAGCGAGCTGAGGGTGGTGCCCATGCCCTTGTTCTCCGGGGTGGAGTTGCCGGCCTCGTAGATGACCGAGTTGGCCAGCTGCACCGCGAAGCCGAGCTGGTTGGCTTCCAGGCTGTATTTCTCGTCGTAGGAGCCGGGCTTCAGGCCCGTGCGCTGCATGTCGCCGAACTTGTCGCGGGTGACCTTCACCGCGAGCTGGCTGGCCACCTCGCCCGAACTGTGCCCGCCCATGCCGTCGGCGACAATGGCCAGGCCGAGGGGATTGTCGACGAGCGCGCTGTCCTCGTTGTTCTTGCGCATCTTGCCGACGTCCGAAAGAAAGCAGATCTCGGTCTTGAATCTCATTTTTTCTCCTCTTCCGGAAAGATAACCGGCAGGGTGTGTTCAAAATCTTCGGGCTTCTCTTCTTTGGGCGCGGCTGGCGCGGGCTTGGGGGCCGGCTGTACCGGCGGCTGGCCCAGGGCTTCGGTTATAGGCTGCTGTATGGAATCCTTGATGATGCCCGCGCCGGGCTGGGAGGCCAGCGGCGCCGGCGCCGGGGAAGCGGGTATATCCAGTTCTATGACCGGCGCAGGTTTGGGGGCGGCGAGATTAAGCGTCAGCGGCCCGTGCTCCTTTTCGGGCGCGGGAGCCGGAGCGGGCTGCGGGACCGCCGCAGGCGGCTTCGGGGCCGGCGCCGGAACGGGTTTCGGGGCCGGCGCGGCGGCAGGGGCCGGTGCGGGCCTGGGAGCCGGCGCCGGCGCTGGTTTCACCGCGGGTGCCGGCTGGGGCGCCGCAACTGCCGGCTTCGGCGCGGGAGCGGGCTGTGCCGCCGGCTTCGGTGCGGGTGCGGGCGCCGGGGCGGGCTGCTGGGCAGGCGCCGCGGGGGCGCCGGAAACCGGCTGCCCCGCCAGCACGCGCTTTATATCGGCCGCCATTTCCTCG
>CAZJUL010000010.1:21937-23203 GCA_964549095.1 uncultured Elusimicrobiaceae bacterium | reverse complement strand
TAGGAGCCAAGGCCGCCCACGGAAAACCGGGCTATAACTTCAGCCGCGCTGTCTTCTTCTGTTTTGTAAACGTCCAGCAGCACTCCCGGCTCGACGGCGCCGATACCGACATTGCCGCCGCCCGTGTTATAGAGGTGTATCCCGCCGGTGACGCCCCACGGCGACACCGCGGCCGTGGTCTGGTAGCTGCCGTCCGCGAAGATAATGCCGTGGTCGTAGGTGGAGCTGGCGAGACGGATGTCGCCGTCCATGATGGTCAGCCTGCTGTTGGGGCTCAGCGTACCTATGCCGATGTAGCCGGCGGTCATATTGCCGTACAGCGTGTCGCCGATGTTCAGGAAATTGGAGGTGGAAACCGTCGGCGCGTCCCGGTTATAGCCGATTATGATATTATCCATGCCGGTGGTCAGGGTGTACCCGCCCATGGAGCCGATGATAACGTTATTATTGCCGCTAGTCAGGCCATAGCCCGCCCTGTAGCCCAGCAGCGTGTTGTCGTTGAAATTGGACTCGCTTATCACGCCCATCCCGGCCTCGGCGCCCAGCACCGTGTTCCGGCTCCCGTTGGCGTTCTTGTCCATTGTGGCGTAGCCCACCGAGGTATTGTCGTTGCCGGAGAGATTGGTGAACAGGGCGTTCTTGCCCAAAGCCACGTTGTCCGCGCCGTAGGCGTTGTTATACCCGGCCTGGTGGCCGACGAAGGCGTTCGAGCCGCCGGTCATGGTCTGGTAGCCCGCGCGGTAGCCCAGCATCAGATTGTACTGGGCATCGTCAAAGTTCACATACTCCGCCACCTGCAGTTTATTGTTGGGGGTGGAGGTGCCGATACCCACCCTGCCGTTGGCGGTATAGAGCAGGCCGCCGAGCGCTATGTCGGACGAGACCGTAAGCCCGTACCCGCCGCCGTTGCTATACAGGCGGGGAGCGACGATGTTATCGTTCACCGTCATGGAACTCACGTTTACTATCTGGTAATTCGCCATGTTCAGGGACTGGGTGGCCGTATGGTCGCCCAGGTTGTCCGCGCCGCCGCTGGCGGCCGTGGTCTGATAGCTCCCGTCCGCGAAGATGATGCCCCGGTTCACGGAAATACTTGAAAAATGTATGTCCCCGTCCAGGATGGTCAGCTTGGCGTCCGGAGTAGCAGTCCCTATACCGACATTGGAATTGAGCATGTAGATGTCGCCCAGGTCACCCGCGCCGGAGATTCCGAACCTGTCCATGAAAGCTATCTTATCGCTGTTATAGCCCTGGACCAGGAACGCG
>CAZJUL010000010.1:16472-21927 GCA_964549095.1 uncultured Elusimicrobiaceae bacterium | reverse complement strand
GGTCCCGTACGATTCCCTGGTGGACTTTATGGTCAGGCCGGAGTTGCCCGGAGAATAAATGATATTGTCTCCGGCCCCCCCGCCTATCGTGAAGGTGCTGGGGCCGATGCTGGTGCCGATGGTCAAATGCCCGGTCGCCGTAATATTCCCGTCCACAGCGAGTTTCTGGGAAGGGTAAAGCACCCCTATGCCGACGTTGCCTCCGCCGGTGGGCATAATGGCGATATGCTCGTCCTGCGCCGAGGTGATATCGGCCATCACCCCGCTGAAGTTAAGCGCCCCGGTCATAGTATCGCCGGTCGTCTGCAGGCCGCTTATGCCGGTCAGCGCCGAGCCGTCGCCCTGGAAAGCCGCGGCCGACAACGTTCCTATTGCGGTCATTGACGCCACCACGACGCCGTCGTACCTGCGCCAGAGCTGCAACGGAGCGCTCGGCATGGCGCTTATCGTCATCACGTCCAGCGGCGCTTGCGGCGCGCTGACGGAAATGCCGATATTTTTGGCGGACAGGTCGCCGTAAAGCAGGCCGCCGATGTTAAGATGATCGTTCGTCGCCGCCGCGGGGGCGTTCTGCTCGTAGCCGATAATTATGTTCCGGTTCCCGGTGGTTACGTTATACCCCGCCTTGAAACCTACGAATATATTGTCCGCGGATCCGGTTCCTAAATAGTAACCCGCCCCGTAACCCATAACAGTGGAACTGGAGAAAGAACCGGAATCGCTGTTGTCGTTATCCCCGCCGGCCTGACTGCCGAATATGACGTTGGCCGAACCCCGGGTAAATTGGCCCGCATAACTGCCCACAAAAGAGTTACCCTCCCCCGTGATGTTGCCATGGCCCGCACCAGCGCCCACAAAAGAGTTATTCGACCCCGTACCATTGTTCACGCCCGCCTCAGTACCCACAAAGGAGTTATCCCCCCCCGTAGTATTAAGGTAGCCCGCATATTTGCCCACAAAGGAGTTGCCATTCCCCTCGGTGTTGTTGTAGCCCGCCCGGGCGCCTACAAAGGTGTTCTGCTCCCCTAGGGTGTTGGTGTAGCCAGCGGCAGTACCCACAAAGGCGTTGTTGTTGCCCCCGGTGTTCGAGTAGCCCGCATTCGTGCCCAAAAAGGAGTTGTATATTCCCGTATTAACACTGCCCGCATCTGGGCCAACGCCCAGACTTTCTAAACCCGGCAATACGGCAAGCACCGGTGCCCCCGCTATCTGATACTGGAAGGCGTTGATATTTCCCGCAACGGTTAAGGTACTTACATTAATAATGGAATAATTGGCCATGTCCAGGTTCGTGGAGGCCGTGTGGCTGCCCAGGTTGTCGCCCGCGGCGGTTACGCCGGTCAGGGAGGAGCCGTCGCCGATAAATTTATTTACCGTCAGTTCGCCGGCGGCGTTCAGGGACGCTATCGTGGCGCCGGTGTAATCGCGCCATACCTGCGCCTGCACGTCGCGGGCAGTGCCGTATACGGCCGTTATATCCAGCCGCGCGGACGGGAAAACAGTTCCCACGCCCACGTTGCCGCCGACGGGGGCCAGGGCTATGTCGCCGGCGGTGGAGATAATGATGCTGTCCCGCTCGTGGGTAGCGTCTCCGATATTGAGGTAATCGTTCGCGTCTACATAGGCGCCGTAAGACTGCCCGGAATTATTGTTGGTCAGCCTCAGGCCCCCGTACCAGTCGCTTCCCGTGGCGATATCCAGTTTCGCGCCCGGGTACAGCGTCCCGATACCGACATTGCCGCCGCCCGTGGGCATTATGGCTATGTGCTCGTCCTGCCCGGAAATAATGTCGCCCTCTACCCCGCTGAAGTTCAGAGAGCCGTGCATTGTGAGAGTGCTGACATTGGTGAGGCCGAAATTAGACAGGTTAAGGTCCATTGTAGCCGTGTGGCTGCCAAGGTTATCGCCCGGGGCGGTTATATTCGTCAGCATTGAACCGTCGCCGATAAAGCTGCCGGCCGAGATGCTCTGGGTGGAACTTACGGGGCCTAAATTCGTAAACCCGTAGCCGGACATGTCCAGGTTCATGGTCGCCGCATGATTGCCCAGGTTGTCGCCGGTTATGCCTGTAAGCGCAGAACCGTCGCCGACGAAGTTGCCGGCGTATATCGCGCCCAGCGCGGTCAGGCTGCTCACGTTCATTACCGGGTACTCGGCCATGTTCAGGCCCATCGTCGCAATGTGGTTGCCAAGATCGTCGCCGGGGGCGGTTATGCCGGTAAGCTGGGAGCCGTCTCCGAAGAAAGCGCCAGCGGTGATATGGCTGGAAGAATAAATGGAGTAAGCGCCCATGTTGAGGTCCATGGACGCCGTATGGTCGCCCAGGTTGTCCGCGCCGGAGATGCCGGTCAAATTGGAGCCGTCGCCGTAATACATTGCGGCGCTGACGCTGTTGACCACGTTTAAAGTGCTTACGTTATTGATAGGGAAATTGGCCATGTTCAGGTCGGAGATGGCCGTATGGTTGCCCAGGTTGTCGCCCGAGATGCCGCTCAGCCCGGCGCCGTTGCCCACGAAGTAACCCGCGGAAACGGCGTTCGTCACGATAAGGGTACTGACATTAATGACAGGGTAACCCGCCATGTTCAGGGTGGCGGTGGCGATATGGCTGCCCAGGTTGTCGCCCGTTAGGGCGTTTACCTGCGCCTTCAGCGTTGTAGTGTCCGCCGAAACGGCCGCCAGCGCGGCTATCAGGCCTATGATCTTGGACTGCGCTATGGAATCGTCGTTGAAGACGGGGTTGGTGGCGAATATTTTGACGCCGCGTATGTTCTGCGCCGTGAAAGTATCGATGAAAGCGTCGTAGGTCCTGCCGCCCAGCATGGCGGAGTTCATGGCGTAAAGCACCGAATTGAAGGGCTGGCGCGGGCTCATCACTTCCGAATCCACTTCCATCTGCAGGTAAGCGCCGGGCAGGGCAGCCGCGGACCAGGGGATGGGCGTTGCGGAGCCGAGCACCGCTTCCACCGCGCCGTTAACCACGGAAACATCGGCCTGCGTCTCCGTCCAGAGCGCCGTCCCGCCTTCCACCTCCCCGTATAAGGAGAAGGTAAGCGTGTAAGCGCCGTTCAGCGGGTTGTCGTTCAGGTCCGTAAGCCGGGCCTGGAAATTCACCTTTTGCGGAGGTGTTTCCTGCGCGAAGCTTAAGCCGTATCCCGCCAGCAAAAGGCAGAATAAAGCGAGTTTTAAATTTTTCAATAGCTGATTCATAAACGGTCTCCTTAAGACCCAAAAGGCCACTGCCGCCTTTTGTACGCTTGATATACCGATAAATCTTTCCGCTTCCACACTGCAAAAACAGGGCGCTGTCCCTATTT
Source organism: uncultured Elusimicrobiaceae bacterium (assembly GCA_964549095.1). GTDB lineage: Bacteria > Elusimicrobiota > Elusimicrobia > Elusimicrobiales > UBA9959 > JAHJSU01. The sequence continues at coordinate 18,610 of CAZJUL010000010.1, read as the reverse complement.
TCCTAGAATGACCTTATACATCGGACGCGGCTGTTGCTTGCCTTGGAGTTATCGCTGGGAGCGCAGGAACCGAAATACATTCCCCACGCGCTGGTAACCTGAGTTTCTGTAGAACTCCAATAGTAGGCGTCCGAAAAACCGCCAACAGGGGTTTTTTGGGCACACAATAAAGTTATCTCGTAGTTTGTAGGCAAATACCAGTCATCATAATACTCATTATTCACCGTGGCGGTGTAATCAAGGCAAATATTCGCGGCAGAGGTAACGGCCCCCATAGTTGTGCTTATCATGACAGTATTAACGTCTCCGGCATATGTGGCATCAAGAGTCGCCCCTGTTCTCGCATCAGAACCGGACCATGTGCTGGCAGAACTCTGGTCCGACGCGGCGGCCACAAGGCCGTGATGCCCGGAGGCGTCCAGCCAGTAGATCTTGCCGCCGCCGTAGCTGGCCCCTATAACGAAGGTATACGTGCTGCCGGGCACGGATATGCCGGTCAGTCCGGAGCCGTCGCCGACGAACTTGGACGCCGTCAGCACGCCGGTGGCGGAGACCGAGGATACTATGGTGCCGCCGGAATTGCGCCAGATCTGCGCCATATCGGTCTGCGCGGAACCCGCGGAAACTATATCAAGCCGGGCCACGGGATTCCCCGTGGAGATGCCGACGTTGCCAGTGGAAGTTACCGTGACATATCTGTTCCACTTATTAGTGCCGTTAAACCATTCCAAATCCAGCGCATTATCCGCTTTGCCATTATTGGTGAACGACCATGCGTAAGACCCATTGCTCAACTCTAACGCGGCGAATTTTGAAGGGTCAGTAGTCTTTATGAGGAGCCCCACCAGGGAGACCGGTTTTTGGACATGGAGATACTGCTCCGGATAATCCGTTCCTATACCGACAAAGCCGTTCTTGATGGCCAGCGTCGTACCGCCCACCGAGAACTCGCTCCCGGTCACGACCCCTTTGGAGGCCGTCATTACGCCGGTGGCGGAAACCGATGATACTATGGTGCCGCCGGAATTGCGCCATATCTGGGCCATATCGGCCTGCGCGGAGCCGCCGGCCAGCACGTCCAGTCGGGCCTGCGGCGTCATGGTAGAGATGCCGACATTGCCGTTGGAAGCGAAAGCGACTTTCTTTGTCCAGGCAGTGCTGCCGTTATACCAGGACAGCTGGAGCGCATTGTCGGAACTTTCATTATTGCTGATAGCCCAGATATAAGGCAGATTCCCCAGCTCCAGGGATGAATATTTGGAAGACGTCATGGCGTGTATGCCCACCGCCGCGTTCAGGGTGGCATATCTTACATTCAGCGGAGCGTCATATATGGTCACCGGGCCCGAGATCACCGCTTCATTGCCCACGAATTTTGCCGCATTCATCACGCCCGTGGCGGAAACCGAGGAAACTATCGTACCGCCGGAATTGCGCCAGATCTGCGCCATGTCGGTCTGCGCCGAGCCGCCGGCCAGCACGTCCAGCCGCGCCTGGGGAGCACCAGTGGAGATGCCGATATCGCCGGTGTTCTTTATCCGCATTCTCTCGCTGAAATTGCTGAACTGATCGCCCTGCGTGGAGAGGTAGCGGAAATATAAGTCGCCGCTGCCCGCGCCGCCCCAGTTTATGACGCCGTTGGCCGAATTGTAAACAAAGTGCGTGGTGAGCCTGACGTAGCCGTTCACGTCCAGCGCCACCGCCGGATTTGTGGTCCCGATACCGACCCTGCCCACGACCCCCGACCCGGCCGCGGCGCCGGGCATCAGGAGTATATTGCCGCCGTTATAGTTACCGTTATACCCGGCCCCGCCAGTAAGGGTAATGTCGCCGCCGTGGGTCTGCGGGGGCCCGGTGACGGTACCTATCTTGCCGCCGCCGACCACCAGCTGGGCGTTGCTGAAACTATCCACCGGGCTGCCGTTGATCGTGACGTCGGTATGCGAATTCAACGGCGCCCAGGAAGAGTGATTGCCGCCGCTGATGGTCAGAGCGCCGGCCGGCGCGTTGTAGCCGCCGCCGCTGGCGATGGTGAGCGGGCCGCCCGTCTGGCCGGGCGTCGGAGTGTTGCCGGCCAGTAGCGTAAGCCCCTGCACTCCGCCAGCCGCGAGATAAAGCGTGCCAGAAGCAGTGACGCT
>CAZJUL010000010.1:0-16462 GCA_964549095.1 uncultured Elusimicrobiaceae bacterium | reverse complement strand
GGACCCGTTGCCGACGAACTTCGAAGCCGTAATCACGCCGGTAGCGGAAACCGAGGACACTATCGCGCCGCCTGAATTGCGCCAGATCTGCGCCATATCCGTCTGCCCTGAACCAGCCGTGGTCACATCGAGCTTGGCGCCCGGAACCGTGGTGCCAAGGCCTATATAGCCGTCCTTGGTGATGCGGACCCGTTCATAACCTATGCCGTTGGACCGGGTGTGTATCTCGATATGCGCGTCTTCAAAACCCTGGGTCCTGTTGTCGAAGACCGTATCTATCATCGAACCCCAGGCCCCGGCCGTGTTGTACGCAAAATGTATGCCGGCCCTGTTGCCGGTGTAGTTGCCGGTGTTCGCTATGACCACCGCGTTCAGCTCGGAATCCGTGAGCTCGGAATTATTCAAGTCCACGTGGAGCCTGGTGATGGGCGCCGCCGTCCCGATGCCGACCCGGCCGGTAAGCGTGTAGGCGTATATGGAATTGCCGAGATTCATGAAGTTGGAGGCGTCCTCTGTGGGCGCGTCCGCGTCGTAGCCGATAAGTATGTTCTCGTAACCGGTGGTAAGGCTGTCGCCGGCCTGGTAGCCGAGCAGGATATTTCCGTGACCGGTGGTAAGCGCGGTCCCGGCGCGGTAGCCCACTAGGGTTGAGCTGGAGAACGAGTTGACGATCACGCCCTTGCCGGCCTCGGAACCGAATATGGTGTTGGCCCCGCCGGTCTGGCTGTAAATGCCGGCAAAGTGTCCCAGGACGGCGTTGTTCGCGCCGCTGGTGTTGCCGTTGCCCGCCATGTTGCCTACGAAGGTGTTCTGGGCCCCGGTGGTGTTGGCGTAGCCGGCCTGGTAGCCAAGGAAGGTGTTGTACCCGGCGGCGCCGTTATAGTAACCCGCCTGGTAGCCAAGGAAAGTATTGTAGATCCCGCTATTAATAGCGCCGGCGCCGACGCCGACGCCAAGGCTGCCCGAGCCCGGCAATACGGCGAGCACTGTTGAACCACCCACCTCAAAACGCGTGGCGTTTACAGGGCCGGACATCATAGAACCCACATTAAATATGGAGTAGTTGGCCATATTCAGACTGGTGGTAGCCACATGGTCACCCAGGTTGTCGCTGGCTATGCCGGTCAGGGCCGAGCCGTCGCCGTAATACCTGGCGGCGGTCACGAAACTGGACGTGTAAACCGCATAAGTCCCGAAGCTGGCGGTGCCGGTGGAGTTGTTCACCGTCCCGTTGCCGATGGCCACGCTCTGGCCGGCATTGGCCTTAGCGTAGCTGCCGAGCGCGGCCGAATACGAGCCGGCGAAGGAATAAGCGCCGAGCGCTGTGCCGTAAGTCCCGTTGTTCGCGGAATTCGCCCCTACGCCCACGGCGAAATCGCGGTTGCCGCCCGCGTTGGCGCCTATGCCTACGCCGCTGTTGTCGTTGGCGGAAGCGTAATAGCCGATGCCCACGCCGAAAGCGGTGTTATTGCTGGCCCCATAGCCAAGGCCCAGGCCGAAGTTGCCGTTGCTGTAGGCGCCGTCACCGATGCCGATGCCGCCCTCGCTATTATTGAAGACGCCGTCGCCGATGGATATCCCGCCCGATGTGAAGGTCAGGGTGGAGACATTGAGCATTTGCCGCCCGGACATATTCAGGTCGGCGGTGGCAGTATGGTCGCCCAGGTTGTCGCCCGCGGCGTTTACACCGGTCAGGGACGAGCCGTCGCCGATGAATTTATTCGCCGTCAGCTCGCCGGCGGCGTTCAGGGACGCCACGATAGTGCCGGTGTAATCGCGCCACACCTGCGCCTTAACCTCGCTGGCCGTACCGAACAGCGCCGTCACGTCCAGCCGGGCCGCCGGGGAAGGATTTCCTATGCCGACATTACCGGTGGTCGGGGCCAGGGAGATATTGCCCATTGTCGAGATGGTGATATTGTCCCGCTCGCGGGTGAGGTCGCCGAACTTGAAGGAATCGTCTTCGTGTATATAAGCGCCGTAGGACTGCGCGCCCGCGTCGGTGCTGGTCAGCCTGAACGCGGCGCCGGCCCAGCTGTTCCTTGTGCCGGCTATTTCCAGTTTCGCGGCCGGGTACATTGTCCCGATGCCGACATTGCCGCCGTTAGTGTTGTACATCACCCCTTCGATCGTGACCCAGCCGGACTGGCCGCCGGCGGAAGCGGCCGTGGTCTGGTAGCTGCCGTCCGCGAAACGGATGCCGTGGTCGTATGTGCTGCTGGTGAAATGTATATCCCCGTCAAGTATGGTCAGCCCGCTGTCCGGGCTTATGGTACCTATACCGACGCCGGTGCCGGTTACCGCGAATATAGCGCTGCCGGCGGCCGCGGCGGTAGAGACCAGGAAACCGCCCCGGTTCTTGAACCAGGTCCGGTCGGCCACATTATTATTGATCTCCACCCCTTCCGAATCCGACCAGGTGAACGCGCCGTTGGCGGTGGAAGAAGACTTGAAACCCGCCGCCCAGGAATAATTGCCGCTGGCCGTATTGCTTTCACCGCCGGGAATTGTGGCCCTGAGCCCGCTGGCAGTGTTGGTTACGCCGCCGGACACCGTGGCATAGTTATTCTTTGCCGCATTCTGGTAGCCGCCGGAGACCGTGGCGGAATAATAACCGGCGGCGTTCTGGTAGCCGCCGGACACCGTGGCATAGTTGTTGCCGGCCGCGTTGCCCTGGCCGCCGGAGACCGTTGAGGAATACCCGCTGGCAGTGTTGTTCTGCCCGCCGGAAACCGTAGCTATGACGCCGCTGGCAGTGTTGCCGGAGCCGCCGGAGACCGTGGACCCGTCTTCACTGGCTGTGTTTGCGGCACCGCCGGAAACCGTAGCGAATGGGCCGCTGGCCGTGTTTGCGGAGCCGCCGGAAAGCGTGGCCCCATCGCCGCTGGCCACTTGGGCGGCAGCGCCGCGGTCAGTCTGCAAATCTACCGCCCTTGTACCCCGGGCGTCCGGCAAAACTGCGCCGTAACCTACGCCTGTCGTCATTATCGCGCCGATATTTGAGACAAATATCCCGTTCGCCCCGTAGTAAACCGAAGTGGCTATCCGTATCCCGTCGCCTACCATTGCTATGGAAGAAACATTGAGGACCGGAAACTGCGCCATATCAAGATTTGCCGCGGCGGTATGTCCGCCCAGATTGTCGCCGGCTATGCCGGTAAGCTGGGAGCCGTTGCCCACGAAGTTCACCGCGGTGACGGTGCCCACGCTGACGATATTGCGCCCGGACATATTCAGGTCCGCGCTGGCCGTGTGGCTGCCCAGGTCGTCGCCGGCTATGCCGGTAAGCGACGAACCGTCGCCGTAATACCTGTTGGCGGTAATATTGCTGGACACGGTGAGGCTGACCGCGTTACTGATAGGGAAACCGCCCATATTCAGGGCCATGGTCGCCGTGTGGCTGCCGAGATTATCGCCGGCTATGCCGGTAAGCCCCGCGCCGTTGCCCGTGAAGTATTCCGCGGCAACGCCGCCAAACACGGTCACGCTGCTCACATTGGCGATGCCGTAGCCGGCCATGTTCAGCTGGTTGGAAGCCGTATGGCTGCCCAGGTCGTCGCCAATTATGCCGGTCAGGTGGGAGCCGTCGCCGTAATATTTCGCGGCGCTGACGCTGTTGGTCACGTTCAGGGTGCTGACGTTATTAATGGGGAAATTGGCCATATTCAGGTCGGATATGGCCGTATGGTTGCCCAGGTTATCGCCCGCTATGCCGGTCAGGCCGGAACCGTTGCCCACGAAGTAGCCCGCGGAAACGGCGTTCGTTACTATAAGGGTGCTCACGTTAATGACGGGATAACCCGCCATGTTCAGAGTGGTAGTAGCTGTATGGCTGCCCAGGTTGTCGCCGGTTATCGCGTTGATCTGAGACTTCAGCGTGGTGGTGTCCGCGGCCACGGCCGCCGCGTCCGCCTTGGCCGCCAGCGCGGCTATCAGGCCGATTATCTTGGACTGCGCTATGGAATCGTCGTTGAAGACGGGGTTTGTTGCGAATATTTTGACGCCGCGTATGTTCTGCGCCGTGAAAGTGTCTATGAAAGCGTCGTAGGTTTTCCCGCCCAGCTGGCCGGCGTTCATTGCGAAAAGCACGGAATTGAAGGGCTGGCGGGGGCTCATTACTTCCGAATCCACTTCAAACTGCAGGTACGCCCCGGGCAGGGCCGCCGCGGACCAGGGGATGGGCGTTACGGAGCCGAGCACCGCTTCCACAGCGCCGTTAACAATTGAAACATCGGCCTGCGTCTCGGTCCAGAGCGCCGTTCCGGCCTCCGGCGCGTCGTACAGGGAGAAAGTAAGGGTATAGCTGCCGTTCAGCGGGTTGTCGGAAAGATCGGTAAGCCGGGCCTGGAAATTAACTTTCTGCGGAGGGATTCCCTGCGCAAAAACGGGCCCGTATCCCGCCAGCACAAGGCAGAATAAGGCGCGTTTAATATTCCCGAATAGCCTGTTCATTGAAATAAAGCAACTATCCTGTTACTTATTACTATACTCCCTTAAAATCGTTACCGCGGCCTCTTACTCAGTACTCGTAAGTGAACCCGAACTTGTAGTTAGTGGTGGAGAAGTTGTATTTATACAGCTTCTCGAAATCCTGGTTGGAGGTCTGCCGGCCGTAGCCGAACTGCGAGGTCCACCTGAAATGCGGAGCTATGGGATAGCTTAAGCCCAGCCCCACCGCCGCCTCGTTCTGGTAGACCTTGCTGCCGCGGTACAGCCCGGACGCGGCCTGGGTTTCCCGCCCGTTGTAGTTCATACGGCCCAGCGTGGCCGAGAAGCTTAACTCCAGCGGCCGGTCCTCTTTAGCCAGCTTGCGGTAGAAATTCAGGTCGACACCGGCCTTGAAAGAGAGGGAATCATAATAGTTCGCGAGGTATTTGAACCGCTGCGCGTCGTAGCTGTTCTGGTTGGAGGAATTGTTGCCGAGCGAGGCCCGCACCCCGCCCACGGCCTTCCAGCTTGAGGAAAGCTCGCGCGGGAACTTGAGGGACGCGAAGAGCTGGCTGGACAGGTCCCTGCGGGTGCCGTAATTATAGCTCCCGGAACGGGCCACCACGTGCTGGTCGGGGAAGAGGCGCAGGGTGGCCGCCACGCCGCCCTCGGCGTAGCTGCGCCACGGACCCTTCAGGGTGCCGAAGAAAGACAGCGAGTGGTTATAGGAATTCAGCACCGATTCGCCGGCCAGTTCCCTGGCCATTGAGTTCCCCTGCGAATCGTTTATTATGGATTCCAGCGACCGGTAATTCACGAACCCGATGTGGTAAAAATCGTAGCCGAAGGAAAGCGAGAACGGGTCGCTGTAGGCGTGCTCCAGCTCCAGCGAGAAGCCGGGCCGGCTGTAATCGAAAAGGCCTCCCCCCCAGTCTTCGTCCCGCGTCTCTTTAAGGAATTCCCGCTTATAGCCGATGGAGGGCTTGAATTTCCAATCGGGCCCCATCTGGTGAACCGAGCGCAGGGCCAGCGAATGGGACATCCTTTCCTGGAAGAGCGTGCCGCCGCCCACCAGGTCGGTGATCTGCTTGGTGCCCTGGTACTGCGACGAGAGCACCGGCACCAGGGTCCAGTCCGGGCCCAGCTTTTCATGCTTGACGGCCACCGAGGCCAGCACGTTCAGGTTGCCGGACAGGTCGCCCTGCTGGGACTGGAAGAAATGCTGCCCGCCGTTGAATTGTATGGCCAGGTAAGGCTGGAATTTAGCCCGCGCCGAGGCCTTTTCATACTCTTCCATCGCGGCGAAGGGAACTTCTTCTTCCTCTACCGCTAAAGGCGCGGCCCCTACGGGGAGCGTGCCGACGATGGCGGTCTCGATCCGGGCGGCGCCGGGGGTCTGCGTGCCGGGAACCTGCGCGCCGGCGGTCAGGGCGGCTTCCGCGCCGGTGTAGCCGGGCTGTCCCTGCTGCGCGGCGGCTTCGGCTGTCCCCGCCGGGATCGGCTCGGGCGCCGGACTAAGCCTGGCGAATTGCGAACCGGACTGTTTCTTAACGGTCTCGTCGAAAGTCCAGCCCTTCAGCTCCAGCACTTCCGCCTGCTTCTTTTTCCCCGGGGCCGCGTAGACCTTCACGGCGGACTTGCCCGGCTTGAGCTGCTTCACGTTCACATAATCGGCCTGCAAAACCTTCGCCTTGGAATAAAGCGTCACGCCCTGCGAGCCGGACACTTCCGTGCCGGCGGGGTTGGACAGCGCGATATTGCCCTTGCCCACTACGAATTTATAATACTTGTTCCTCTTGGCGGACATTATGCGCGCCGTGGACTCGCCGGTGGACAGGAAGGTGCCGCCGGCGTCCACCAGTATGCCGGTGGGGCCCACGGTCAGCGTGCCGTTGGAAAGGTCGAAGGCCCCTTTGCGCCCCACGTAGAGACGGCGGCCGACGCTCAGGGAAGCGGTCTGGAGGTCCAGCATACCGCCTTCTATATTCATATTCTCGGTAATGGTGAGCGCGCGGGCGTCTATCCTTACATTGCCCTTGTATTCCCTCCTCATCGAGAAATAATAGAGGGTCACGGCCAGGTCCCATTCGCAGTTCCTGGAAGAAAGCTGGCCGAAGATGACGTAGTCGCCCTTGCCGGGAACCTTGCCGGAGCGCCAGTTCTTCGCGTCGGAGGCCTTTTCGGTTTCGCCTTTACCGGTCCACCGCGCGGTGGCGGCGAAGGCCGGCGAGCAGCAGAACGCCGCGAGCAGGAAAAGGACCGCTGTCTTTTTCAGGCGCTTCATTGCACCAGCCCCGACTGTATCAGTATTTTCGGCTCTACCACCAGGTCTATCTTGCGGTTCCCGAAGAAGCTGGAGGTGATGACCTGCTGGAAATTCCAGTTCAGCAGGGCCTGCCTGTACTGCGGCCCGCTGGTCACGCCGACGAAGTCCGTCACGCTGGCCACTTTACCGTCGTTATCGATGATGTAGTTGTCGTACTGCGTATAATCGTCGCCGGTCCCGTAGGTTTCGCGTATGCGGTTATGCAGGAAGGTGCCGTCCGGGAAGCTGGTGTCTATGGTGTAGGCGGCGCTGCCGCCCAAAATGGTGGTGGTCAGGTCGGCGGCCAGGTAGGTCTGCACGTTGGGCGAATTGGGCGCCCAGGCGTAGGTCTCGGTGCCGTTATACTTGATGGAATAGTAATCAAAAAGGGTTTTATAGAAGGCGCCGGAGACCGGCACGTACTGGTCCGCCGTGGCGTCGAAATATGAAGCCACGTCGTCGGAGCTGTCCAGGTTGGAGTTCACGTCCACTATGTGGCCGCCGGAGGCGTTCTCTTCTACGGAGTCCGTGGTATTGGACCGCCCGGTCTGGTAGGAAGTCAGGTACCAGTTGGGAGACTGCGGCATGCCGCCCAGCTCCTTGAGGGCCAGGCTCAGGTCCGTAGGCAGGGTAGTGTTGAAGGTGCCCTTGTAGAAGAAATAGTCCAGCCGGTTTTCGCGCTTGTTGAGCACCACCAGCTTGAACTGGTCCGGGGCCGGCCGCATGATATATTCTTCCAGCTGGACGCGGTTCCCGAAAACGTCGACCAGCGCCTTGCCCTGCTGGTATTCGGCCAGCTTTATTTCCTCGGCCGCGGCGGCCAGGACGGATTCTTTGGACATCGCCAGGCCTACTTCCCTGGACAGCGTGGCAGCGCCGGACTGGCGCTCGTTCTCCAGGGCCTGCGAGATCTGCTGCTGCGCGCCCATCCCGTCCTGCGTGATGGAAAGGCGGCGGCCTTCCTGCAGCATCATCTCGTTGCCCAGGTTGTCCCTTATCTCCAGCGTGCCGCGGAAGAGGTCCACCTGCGTATTGGAGGTCTGGGGGTCCACTTCGAGCGAAAATTCCGTGCCGCGCACGGCGCAGATGGCGCGCGGCGTCCTGAGCTCGAATTTGCCCTTGACCTTTTTCACCCAGGCCCGCAGTTTGCCGATGGGAAGCTCTATCGCGGTCTCGTCTTCCTTCTCCACGGCCAGCTTGAAGGAGGTGGAGGGGTCCAGCTTTATGGCGGAACCGGCGTTCAGCGCTATTTCGGCGGTGGCGGAGCGCTTGGTCCGCACTTCGTCCCCGCTGGTGATCTGGCGCCCGGTGTCTTCCACCTTCCGCCAGACCTCGGAGGTGGACGGCTTGTACTCCACCTCGCCCTTGTAGGAAGAGATGCTGGCGCACAGGGCTTCCTGCGCCGTGGAGAGCGCTAAAACGATTATGATCAGGTGCTTTAGGACTGGCATTAACCCCAAAAACCGCCGCTGAGGATCGCTAGAAGATTAGTCTATGTAATATGCTTTGATTTGTCAATGTAACTTAGGTTACTGCCGGCCCGTGTTTTTGAGGGGTCCGGACGGGCTAAACCGGGCGCATCTCGCCGGCTACCGGCCTGTCCGCTATCCCCAGGTAACCCTCTATACGCTGCTCCAGGAACAGCGCGTTCTCGGGCTTATCCAGCCCGGATACCAGTTTCAGCCGCTTCCCGTCCCGCATCACGGCGCTGAGATCGTAGGTGTGGCTCACGCCGTTCTTGTTGTGTGTGAGCTTCTCTTCGCAGAAAAGCTGCTCTATCTCGTGGCGCGGCACCACGCGGTTGCCCGGCCAGGGCAGCGGGTAATGCTTTATCTCCAATTCGGCCATGTTCACGAATATCCGGGTCCTGTTCAGGAAGCCGGCCGCGACGGTATAGGCGAGGAACACGCCCACGCCTACGTGGAGCAGCGGGAAGACCTTCATAAGCAGCGGCCCGCCCTTGGTAAAGGCTATGTAATACCAGACCACCAGGAAACCGTTCCAGAACACGCAGAAGAACAGGAGCCCGATATACTTCCACGACATCCACCTGCGGATCAGCTCAAGCCCCGTCCCGACCTGCTCCGCGCTGTAGCCCTTCGGCATTTCTATGGTCCGTTTGGAGCCGCCCCAGGGCGCCGCCCCGGAGACCTTGTCGGCGAAGCCGAACACGGCGTTGCAGGAGCCGCATTTGGCTATGCCGGTCTGCACATTGATATCTTCGGCCGGTATCTCACGCGAACAATGCGGGCAGTTGAGTTTCATAAAGTATCCCCTGTGCCGCGCGCCCCTGACGCCCCGGCGGCCGCGTATATGGAAATTACAACATTCCCGGCCGGACAGACAACTACCCTAAAATGGGTTATCCCCCAAAATCATGCGTTAAGCAGATCGGGGGATAACTCGAAAATAGTATAGCTGACGATTCCTTTTTCGGCAAGGGGGTAGTGAGTAATATTTATACGCCGAATTTCACGCGCTCTATGCGCTTCAGGACTACCGTGAGCAGGACCGCGAACAGCAGCAGGGCGAGCGCCCCCTTCCAGATAAAGCCGAAGATCAGCCAGCCTAGGCCGAACATCACGGAATAGACGCAGGCGACGGACAGCAGCCAGTTGAGGAAAGTGACCCCGCCCGGCGCGGCTATCTTTTCGACATCCGGGCAACGCTCCGCTACCGGCCCCCACCAGCCGCCCGGCCGCACCCGCCGGTAGAATTTTTCCAAATGCTCCATCGGCTCGGGCTTCGTGAGCAAAGTGACCAGCACGGCGACCGCGGTGGAAACCACGATGATAATGAACAGCCGCTGAGGATACTGCGCCTCGTCCTTCAGGCCGGAGAACAGCATAAGCCCCATAGTGGACACGATGGCCGTGACCAGCGCCGTGATCTCGCTCCAGGCGTTGATGCGCCACCAGTACCACCTGAGCAGGAAAATGATGGCCGGGCCCGACATCAGCGCCATACCCAGCAGCCAGGCCGAATAGACCGATTTCATCAGCAGGCAGGTAAGCCCGGCCAGAACGGTCATCAGCAGTATGGCGAACCAGGAAACCACGACATAATGCCTGTCCGGGGCGTCTTTTTTTATGAAGCGCTTGTAAATATCGCTGACCAGGTAGGACGCTCCGAGGTTTATGTGCGTGGACACCGTGGACATAAAAGCGGCGAAGAACGCCGCCACCAGCATTCCCCTTAAACCCGACGGCAGGAATTTAACCATCATGCTGGGGAAAGCCATTTCCGGGTCCGCCAGCGAAGGAAAATAGACTATAGAGCCCAGCCCGATTATTATCCACGGCCACGGCCGGACCGCGTAATGCAGGAACCCGTAGAACAGCACGCTCAGCAGCGAGTGCTTTTCGTTCTTGCAGGAGAAGAGCCGCTGGGCCATGAAGCCGTCGCCCTGCGCGCCCTGCCACCATTGCAGGGTGATGAGGGCCACGAAGGTCAGCACCACCAGCTGGGAAGACTCCGCGTTCGGGAAGATGTTCATCACCTGCGTCGGGTCCACCAGCCCGGTCCCCTGCCCGGCGTAAGCCCGGCAGGTCTCCACCGCTTTCGTCACCAGCGCGGCCGGACCGCCGGCGTCGGACATCACTATGACGGCCAGGATGACGCAGCCGGCCATAGCCAGCACGAACTGGAACAGGTCCGTGGCCAGCACCCCCCACAGCCCCGAGAAAAAGATATAGCCCACCGAGACCGATACCAGGATCCAGGTGGAGGCGACCTTGGGCCAGCCCAGCAGGGTGTAGACTATCTTGTACATCGCCAGTATGACCCAGCCCAGGATCACGGAATTGCAGAAAATGGAGCGGAAGAAGGCGTAAAAGCCCCGCAGGAAGGCCCCCCGCCCGCCGGCGTAGCGCAGCTCCATGAACTCGGCGTCCGTGATGATGTTGGCCCGGCGCCAGAGCGCGGCGAAGTAATAGACGCAGACCATGGCGCCCATCACGCCGCTCCACCAGATCCAGTTGCCGATAAGCCCCTGCGTGCGCACGATCTTTGCGACCACCAGCGGGGTGTCGGCCGCGAAGGTGGTGGCCACCATCGAGATGCCGGCCAGCCACCAGGTCACGTCCCGGCCGGCCACGAAATATTCCATCAGGTTCTTGGAGCCGCGCCGGGAGAACCAGAGCCCTATCCCCAGCGAAATAAGCATATAGGCGGCTATTATCCCCCAGTCGAGGGTGGAAAGGTGCATTGTCATGGTTAATTTGAAATTAAACTACTTTCACACCCCCGAATCAAATGCCCCTCCGGCATCAAAAGGTACCTGCTACCTTTTGATGTTAGCCCGTAATCAAATCCGCGGCCTTTTGGGCCCCGGAAAGCGGGACTTTCGGCCCTTGATAAATCCCGTATATGGCTTATCCTCTTAATAAGATTAAATGCGCTCTATCTACCGTACACTGATAAAAAGCTCCCTCCTGGCGGCCGCGCTGTTTTCCGCGGCCGGTTTCGCGCGCGCCGCGGACCTGGACCTGGCCGGCTTCGAATATAAAAATTTCGCGGCCAAGGACGGCGCCCCCGCGCATCTCTACATCGTGCGGCTGCCGCAGGGCTACACCTTCGCGGACACGAAGCGCATAGTAAGAGGCCTGATAGACGATTCCCGGCTGCGCGGCATAGCCGGCGCGCGGCAGAAGATAAAGTTTTTCGTGACCGGGCACGGCTGGAAAGCCTCCGCCCAGGACTACCTGGAATACGCCGCCTTCTTAAGCCGGGCCAATGGCGCCGACATCGGCATCGTCTGCGATTTCCCTGAATTCCGCAACCAGTATCCCCTCAACTGGCATTCCCTGAATGTAGGCACCTCCAGGAAGACCGCTTCTATAGTGGCCGCCGTCAACAGCATGCCGGACGCGGCCGTCTGGGCGATGTACGGCACCAGCGGTATGGCGGAGAACATCATACGGATGTACGACGAGGCCGACAGCGCGCTGCTGCCCCTGCTCGGCGTGAAATCCAATATCGTGGTGGATTCCTATCCTTTCTCGGCGTGGCCGTTCGTGCCGCGCAAGGTGAACCAGCAGTGGATGGCTATGATAGGCGGCACGCTGTTCGTGAACTACACTTTGAAGGGACACTGGAGCAACCTGCTGGAAGGCGGCGACCGGTGCGTGAATATCTGCGTGGCCCCGCGCGGGCAGGCGGCCCCCCATTCGCATTACGACACCGTGCCCGAAACGCGCGAGCTTGAGCGCCTGCAGATGTCAGGCGCCGGCCTGCACGAGATACGGAATTTCGTTGACCAGAACGCCCCCTGCGGCGACTCCCTGGACGCCGCCCCCGCCGGGCGCTAGCCGCTCCGGAGGATACGGATGAAATGCCCCAACTGCGGATACGAAGACGGAACGCTCGGCGCCCTGGAATGCGCCGGGTGCGGGGTTAACTTCGAAAAATGGGCCGCTAAAAAAGAAAAAGAGCTGGCGAAAGCCATTACCCCGCCCCAGGCCCCGGCGTCGCCCCCGCCTTCGCCGGATTACCTGAGCACGGCGATAAAGATCGCCGTCGCCGGCGGATTAGTCGCGCTTTTTATCTTCGGCGGGCGGTCATTTAAGGAGTGGTTCGGGCCCTGGCTTAAAACCGGGGCGAAGAACTCTTCCGCGGCCCGGGCGTCCGCGGCGCAGTCGATCAACATACCCAAGGTCGCCTTGCCAAACCTGCCGCAGCAGGATGCCGGCCTGCAGAACGTTAATTTATCCGTCGATAAGATCTATTCGGACTTCGCGGGAAGATCGGGCGGTATGCAGCAGGCGCAGATACAGGGAAAGATAAACGCCTCGCTGTTAAGCGTTCAGCAGAACGCGGCCGCAAGCTCGGCCATAAAGCGCTATCAACCCCCGCCGCCCTTACCCGCCGGCCGCTGAACGGCGGCGGGCGCGCCTACAAACCGGTCCAGGGAATTTTTTCGCCGGGGCCTTCCGTATGATGCGTGCAGTCCAGGAAGAGCAGCCCCCAGTCGCTGTCGCCCGGGACATTGACATAGGCCCAACCGCCGGAATCGGCGAATTTCTTCGCCCTGAAATCCTTGCCTGAGATATGGCGGACTGAATTTACCGCGCTGTGGCGTTTTACGCGGGCGACCGGGATGCCGGGCAGGTAATTCGGGACCAGCTCTTTAATGTCCTCCGGGAACGCACCTTTCTCCCCGTAATAGGCCTGTATGGCGCGGCGCAGCAAGACCAGACCGGACTTATTCGCCCTTTCGTTCACTTCCGCCCGGTACGACCTGTACAGCAGCAGCCCGGCTATCACGCAGCAGGCCAGCAAGATAACTATAAGGCTCCTGACCACAAGCCTCACGCGCGGAGAAGGAAGATCCCTGGAATAGCTATTCATCAGTTGTTTTGGTGACAGCCCGCTTACCGACAGAAACTGAATAAATCGCCGCCATAGCCCGGCCGGAACAAGCATGGCGCCGCATAGTTTCCATCAACCGGCTATTCCGGCTTGTCCAGCCCGTAGTCCTTTTTGAACTGGACCAGGCCTTTCGCGGGCATCTCCAGGCCTGCCTGCCAGCCGGGATTTATTATGATCCCCAGGTCTTCCGGTACGATCTGGAACACCCATTTGGCTTCCACCAGGAAAGCCGACTTTACTCCGGGGAGCAGCGGGCGGACCGGGTCGCTGCGGGACGGGGCGGTGAAAACCGCCGCCATGTCGCCCTGGACGGGGTTCTCCAGGACGCAGAATTTCACCTTCCCCTGCCGCATCTCCTCCGGCTCCGCCATGGAAGGCAGGAACACCTGCGTCGCCAGCATGACCTCCATAACGTCCTTCACCGTGTCCCGCCCTTCTATGAAGCCCTTCAATTTTTCCTCCAGCGGGTTTTCAGGGACGAACTTGCCCAGCGGGATAAGAGGCGGCAGTTCTTTTTCCTTCCCGCCGCCGAAAAGACCGGAGAATAAGCCCATGATAGCCCCTTACTTTGCCGCCGCGAAATTGGCGGCCAGGAGTTTTTTGTAGCGCTCCAGCGGCTCGGCCAGGCCTTTGATCGCGGCCTCCCAGAACTTCGGGTCCCCTATGTCCGCGCCGAGGCTGCGCTTAGCCACGTTCTCCACCGTATCCGAGCCGGTAAGCCGCAGGAACTCCTCGTACTTGGGCAGGAAGGCCGGGCCCTCTTCCTTGAACTTGGTGAACAGCGTCGCCGCCAGCAGGAAACCGAAGGTGTACGGGAAGTTGTAGAAAGACACCCCGGTCATGTAAAAATGCAGCTTGGAGGCCCAGAACAGCGGGTCCTCGCCGCCGGGCTCCAGCGCGTCGCCGAAAACTTCCTTCTGCGCCCGCACCATCAGCTCCTTCAGCCGCTTGGCGCTCACCTCGCCCTTCTGCCGCTCCTCGTGGAACGCCTTCTCGAAGCGGAAGCGCACCGTGATATCCAGTATGGTCACGGCGGCGCCGGACAGGTACTCGTCCAGCATTATCAGCTTCTGCGTTTCGCCTATCTTCGGGTCGGCCTGTATCCCCTCGGCCAGCAGGTGCTCGCCGAAAATGGACGCCGTCTCGGCCAGCGTCATCGGGTATTCCTGCGCCCAGGGACGCATATCCTTCAGCAGCCAGCCGTGCCAGGCGTGGCCTATCTCGTGGGCCATCGTGTTCACGTCGCCCAGCGAGCCGTTGAAGGTCATATAGACGCGCTGCTCGCGCGTGACGCCTGAGCCGGTGCAGAAGGCGCCGGGCCGTTTGCCGCCCCTTGACTCGGATTCCAGCCAGCGCTTAGCGAGGAAATCCCGATAATATTTCCCGAGGTCCGGGTAGACCCGGCCGAAAGCCCCCGAAACTTTGCCGACGCCCTCTTCCCAGGTGTAAAGCTTCGCGTCCTTCATCGGCAGCGGGGCCTCGCGCTCGTAGAAGGCGATGCCTTTGCGGCCCATCGCGCCCGCCTTCGCGCGCACGATGTCGCGCACCGGCTCGATGTTCCTGTCTATGGCGGCGTACATCGCGTCCAGCGTGCGTTTTTTTATGCCGGCGCCGAAAAGCGCCTGGTCCAGGAAATGCTTCACCTTGCGGCGCCTGTAAAGCGCCAGCCGCGTGCCGGAGATGGCGTTCAGCGCGGCGGCGCAGGGATCCTCGAGGGTCGCCCAGGCCCTGTTGCCGCCTTCGAACGCGGCGCGGCCAGTTTTGCGGTCCGCGTCGGACATCAGCGCACGCCACCGCGAGATGGGCAGGCGCTCTTTTTTGCCGTCCGGCCAGGCCATGTCGAACTCTAGCTTGGAGGAGATCTTGTCGTAGAGGCGCTTCCAGGAATGGAAGCCGTCCACGCCCAGGTCGGCGGCCAGCTTCTCTTCGGCCGGCGACATGGTATGCTCCGCCTGTTCTTTTACCCGGCGCAGGGAATGGGCGGCGGTCTTCAGTTTTTCGCGCTTCACGAAGGCCTCGAACACCGGTTTGGGGGCGTCCTTGAAAGCCCTCAGCAGGTCCACGCCGAACTTGGAATATTCAGCGCCCAGCAGCGACAGCGCCGCGCTTTCGGCGGCGTACTCGTCCCTGCCGGCGTGCGCGGATTCCAGGCAGTTCACGTATGAAAAGATATGCCCCAGCCTGTTCTCCAGGTCCTCGGCGGTCAGCAGCAGGCGCTCCCAGGCCCCGGCTGTCTTCGCCGAGAGCGGCGCCAGCGCGGCGCCTTTTTTCTGCAGCGCCTTCACGTCCGCGGCCAGCTTCTTCTTGAAAGCCAGCATCTCCGGCCCGTTGAACTTCGGGAAATAGCTGGTAAGGTCCCACTGCACGCCCTGTTTTTTATCCGCCATACGCCGTTTTCTCCTTATTTACAACGATTCCAGGCTCTTCAGCAGTTTACCCGCCCGGACCGCCGCTTTCGTCGCGCGCATCGGCTCCATCACCGACGGCTTGGCGCCGGGAAGCGCCAGCGTTATCCTGTAGGGCTGGCCCAGCGCGCCGGTTATCATTCCGAACGCCGTCAGCTCCGCGAAATCCTCGGCCCAGCTCTTGGAACCGTACAGCGAGGGGAACGGGCTTGCGGCCAGCCCCCGGTAAAGTTCCGGGGCGGCCGACAGGGAAAGCTTCGGACCGCCGCCGAGGCCGTAAAAGGTTATCTTGTTCCTCAGCGCGTAGTTGTGCTCCGGCCTGGGCACCGCGTACTCAACCCAGGCCGCCCTGAAGAGTTCGGCGGTGGGCCTCGGAATTGCGCGGTAGCGCTCCGGGAAACCCGGCTCCACGAACGGCGTTATCCCGTAGATATAATCCAGGGCGTGGGCGGACTCGTGGAAAAGCGCGTAGGCGAGGCCCTTGTATTTTTTCCCCGCGTGCACCGAAACCCTGCCGGCGGACTCCGGGAAGAAGCAGCTGCGCTCCCTTTCGGTAAGCGTGACGGAAAGATCGTTGACCAGGGCGGCCGGGTTCAGCGTCATATGGAAATACAGCCTGCCCCTGGTGTCCACCACCCAGCTGGTCATGCCGTTGCCGGCGAACCCGCTCACGAAATAGAGGCCCACGCATTTTTCCCGGAAGACGCGCTCGAACGCCGGCGGCAGCAGCCGCAGGTACTTCAGCACCAGCTCCTTCTCCTCTTTCGAGGGCTCGTATTCCGCGTAATCGGGCCGGCCGTCCATCTGCCTGTACAGCTCAAGCAGCTTGTCCGGCATTTTACCGATCCGCTCTTCGAACTCCGAGGAAGGCGAATAATTATACAGCCCCATCCGGGCCATCTCCGGGACGTCCACGGCCATGCCGCCGTCGACGGGCGCGGCTTTTTTCTTGCAG
>CAZJUL010000009.1:0-23421 GCA_964549095.1 uncultured Elusimicrobiaceae bacterium | reverse complement strand
CATGTAAGCCGCCGGGCCGGCGCCTATTTTGGAAGTAAAGTGCATTTCGCCGTTCTCGGAGTAGATGAAGTAGGCCCGGATCTTCTGGCCCTCTTTTACCGTGAGGTTGCCCTCGGAGTCCAGCAGTTCCTTCTTGTCCAGGTAGCCCTCGCCCTTGCCGCCTACCTCGATGAGCGCCCAGTCGGCCGAGATCTTGACGATGGTGGACAGCACGCTCTGTCCCGGCTCCAGCCTGGACGGCTCCTTGTAGCTCGCGTCCAGCATCTGCGCGAAGCTCTCCTCGGTGCCGGTCTCTTCCAAATGTTCTTTTTTCATATAGTCCCTTCCTGTTTTGTTGAGTTGCAAATTTTCCGCTCCCGCGCCTGCGGAGCGGCCACGGAAAACGCGCCGTATAATTCTTCCGGTATGCGGGCCGCGCGCCCGGTCCCGTAATTTATCCACACCCACACCGTAAGCCCGCGGCAGACCGTCTTTCCGTCCAAAGGCCTTATTATCTCATATTTTCGCACGGATGAGGTACGCTCGGCCGAATCTATCCAGGTTTTTATCACCACGGTGTCTTGCGGCATGACCTGCGCCAGGTAGTCTATCTCGTGGCGCCGGATGACCCAGCCCTCGCCCATATTTATCATCCGGGTATGGGGCCAGCCGGCGGCTTCGGAATGCGCCGAGGCCGCCTCTATGAACCAGCCCAGGTAGACCAGGTTGTTCACGTGCCCGAGGCCGTCTATCTCGTCCGGGCTCACTTTGTGTTCAAGTTCGAAAACTTCCGCCATAGTCTTTACGCGTCAGACGCCGAAATATTTGGCCTTCGGGTTCTGCAGCACCAGCGCCGACACCGAGGCCTCGGGGTCCATCATGTGGTGCTCCGTCAGTTTTATCCCCACGTCCCCCTCGGGCTTGAGCATATTGAAAAGGTTCTTCTGCCCGGACAGGTCGGGGCAGGTCGGGTAGCCGAAGGAATACCGCTTGCCGCGGTAATCCGCCCGGCGCAGCGGCCCGGCGGCCGGCTCGGAGAAGCCCCAGTCCGCGCGGATCCGGCGGTGCAGCGCCTCGGCGAAGGCCTCGGCCAGGCTCTGGGCCAGCGCCTCCACCACGTAGGAGCGCAGGTAATTGCCCTTCTCCATTTCGGAGCGGGCGAATTCGGACACGCCCTCGCCGCAGGTCACGGCCAGCAGGGCCGCGTGGTCCCGCTTGCCGCCGTGGGCCGCCACGAAATCGGCCAGGCAGAGGCGCTCGCCGTCGTGCTGCCTCGGGAAATTTATGGTCTCCACCGCTTTGCCGTCCGCGCCGTAGAACAGGATGCTGTCCCCGTCGGAGTCGGCCTGGAAGAACTGGTACACGCCGCGCGGCTTTATGAGCCGGCCTTTTATTATCTCTTCCCGTATCCCGGCCAGGAGCAGTTTCGCGTCGCCGGACTTCTTCTCGTCCGTCTTCTTCAGCTTGAGGAAGCGCAGGTTGAAAAGGTCCTCGTCCAGCTCGGCGAAAAGCTCGGGCAGGGCGTAATCCCCGAAATAGTGGCGCTCCAGGTCTTTGGGCGCCGGCAGTTCTTCCGGCCGGAACCGGGCGTTGGCCCGCGCCTGCTTCAGCTGCGCCTGTTCACTTTGAGCGTCCGCCGCGGTCCGCTGTTCCGCGGGCGCCGCTCCCCCCGCATTGCCCGGCTTCACGGGCCCGGACCCTTTCTCCGCCATATGCCTGAGCGCCGTGTTCAGCCCGTCCATAGCGTCGGCCGCGTAGATCACCGGGCCGCCGTAAAGCGGCGCCATGTTGGCGGCCACGAATTTTTCGGTAAGCGCGGCCCCGCCGGCCAGCAGCGGCGCCGAAACGCCGGCCTTGGCCAGCTCCCGGGCGGTAATGGCCATCTGCTCGGTGGAACGGACCAGCAGCCCGGAAAGCCCGATGAAATCCGGCTTTTCGGCCAGGGCCGCGGCCACTATGGTTTCCGGCGCCACCTTGACGCCCAGATCCGCCACCTCGAAGCCGTTGGATTCGAAAATTATATGCACCAGGTTCTTCCCGATGTCGTGCACGTCGCCCTTCACGGTGGCCAGCAGCAGCTTGCCGCGCTTCGGGACATTCCCCGCTTTCAGGGCCGGCCCGAGCAGGGACACCACTTCCTTCACCGCTTCGGCGCTCTGCAGCACCTCCGTCACTATCAGGTCGCCTTTGGCGAAGGCCCGGCCCACCTCGGCCATGGCCTTGAGCACCGGCCCGTTTATTATTTCAAGCACGCCCATGGCCGGCAGCAGCTCTTTCAGCGCCTCGCCCGCGCCGGCTTTCGAGCCGTCCACGATAAGCCGGTAAAGCCTTTCTTCCGGCGACCGGGGCGCGGCCTGTACGGCCGGGGCCGGCGCGCCGGCGGCGGCCTTCTTCTTGCCCCTGAAATATTCGGCGAACAGCGCGGCCGCGTCGGCGGAGCGGGCGAAAAGCAGGTTCTCGGCCAGCTCCAGCTCGCGCGCGGGGATGGAGGAATAGCGCTTGTGCTTCTCGATATTCACTATCGCCATGTCCAGCCCGGCCTTTACCGCGTGATAAAGGAAAACGGCGTTCAGTATCTCCCGGCCTTCAGGCGGCAGGCCGAAGGACACGTTGCTCACGCCCAGCACGGTCTTGGTCAGCGGGAACTCTTTCTTCAGCTGCGCCACGGCCTTCAGCGTTTCGGCCGCGCTCACCGCGTATTCCCCGCCCACCCCTACCGGGAACACCAGTGCGTCGAAAATGAGGTCCCCGGGGAACAGCCCGCAGTCCTTGGTGAAAAAGCCGTAGGCCCGGCGCGCTATGGCCAGCTTGCGCTCCGCCGTCAGCGGTATGCCGCGCTCCTTATCCTCGTCTATGAGCCCGACCACCAGCTTGGCCCCGTAAAGTTTCACCAGGTCCGCCACCTTGGCCGGCTTTTCCGGGCCGAACTCGAAATTCACGGAATTCAGGACGCACTTGCCGGGCGCCAGCTTGAGCACTTCCTCCATCACCTTTATATCCGTGGTGTCCGCCATTATCGGCGCCCTTACGGAATGGAGCAGCATCGGGAAAAAGATCTTCGCGTCGTCCAGCTCGTTCCTGTCCGGGTTGGAGAGACAGACGTCCAGCACGTGCGCGCCGGCCCGCACCTGCGCCTTCGCCATCTCCACGGCCTGGTCCCAGCCGCCCGCGGCCACGATGTCGCGGAATTTCTTGGAGCCGATGGAATTGTTGCGCTCGCCGGCCAGGATGGGCGGCTCTATTTCGGAGTAGAACAGCGGCTCTATGCCGGAGACGGCCCAGGCGCGCTCTGACACTCTCCTGCGCGGCTGAACGCCTTTCAGCGCTTCGGCCAGCGCTTTTATGTGGGCCGGGCCGGTGCCGCAGCAGCCGCCGGCCAGGTTCAGCAGGCCGGCGTCCGCGTAGCCCTTCATCACCCGGGCGAATTTTTCGGGGGTTTCGTTATACCGGCCGTTCTCGTCGGGCAGGCCGGCGTTGGGCATGGCCAGCACCGGGAAGGCGGAGAGGCCGGACAGCTCTTCCAGCCGCAGCGCCATATCCTCCGGGCCGGTGGAACAGTTGAAGCCCAGCGCGAAAAGCGGGAAATGCTCCACGGCCGTGTGCACGGCGCGCGGGTCCTGGCCGCTGAGCATGGCGTTCTTTTTGTCCATCGTGACCGACACTATAACGGGCAGGGACCGGCCGGCCGAGGAGAAAGCCTTCGCGGCGGCCGCCAAAGCGGCCTTGACGTTCATTATATCGTGCGCGGTCTCCACCAGGAGCAGGTCGGCGCCGCCTTCGATAAGCGCGGCCATCTGCTCCAGGTACACTGCGGTGAATTCGTCGAAGGTGGTCCCGCCGGTCACGAACAGCGCCTTGTTGGTGGGCCCCACGGAGCCGGCCACGAACCTGGGCTTGTCCGCCGCGCCGTGCGCGGCGGCGGCTTCCCTGGCCAGCTTTACCGAGGCCAGGTTCAGTTCCCTGACCTTATCGGCCAGGCCGTATTCGGCCAGCACGAAGCGGTTAGCGCCGAAAGTGTTGGTCTCCACTATGTCCGCGCCGGCTTCGAAATAGTCGGAGTGTATCTGTTTTATTATGTCGGGTCTTGAGAGGGAAAGGTATTCGTTCAGGCCTTCGTGGCCTTTGAAATCGGACGCGGCCGGGCTGAATTTCCCGAGATAGGTGCCCATGGCCCCGTCAAAGATCAGGATCCGCTTCTCCGCCGCTTTGTTCAGCTCGTTTTCCATGCTAAAAAAACAGTTCCGCCGCGGTGGCCGAGGTGGCCTCGGCCAGCGCCTCCGTCTTTACGCCTAAATATTCCGCCGCCGCCCGCGCTATCTCCGGGATATACGACGGGTCGTTCCTCTTGCCGCGGTTGCCCTGCACCGGCAGGTACGGGCAGTCCGTCTCCAGCACTATGTTTTGGAGGCCGGCCATCTTCACCGTTTCGCGCAGCGTCCAGTTGTTCTTATAGGTGAATGTGCCGTTCACGCCCAGCAGCAGGCCCAGGTCCAGCCCGGCCTGCGCGTCTTTCCGGCTGCCGGAAAAACAGTGCAGCACGCCGCGCGCCCGCTTCTTATTGTCGAACGCCCACTTCTTCAGCTCTGCCGCCAGGTCCGCGTACGCGTCGCCGGCCTTAACGTCTTTAGCGTTGCGGGTGTGGAACACTACCGGCTTCGAAAATTTTACCGAAAGGGGCAGCAGGTCTTCCAGGAGTTTCAGCTGCTCTTCCTTCTGTTCCGGATGCCACCAGTAGTCCAGGCCTATCTCGCCCAGCGCCACGCAGCATTTCTTTTGGAGCCAGACCGGCAGTTCCGCACGGCGCTCGGGGCCGGCCTCTTCGAGATTTTCCGGGTGCAGGCCGAAGGCGCAGAAAACGCACCCTTCGCGCGCCGCCGCCAGCTTCTCGCCAGCCGGCCAGTCCTTGGGCAGACAGGCTATTTCCACCAGCTTGTCCACGCCCGCGGCCAGGCACTTGTCCAGCACGGCGTCCCTGTCGGCGTCAAAGGCCTGGTCGTTCAGGTGCGCGTGCGTCTCAATGAACATCTTGTATATTAAATCATTTCCCGGCCCCCCCGGGAAAGCCGCGCCGGGACTGCGCGAACGGCCCTGTCCGTCATCGGGGGGCGTTATTTCTTCTTTTCGGAGGCCTGCCAGGTCAAATAGGACTGCATGAAGGGGTCCAGGTCGCCGTCCATAACGGTCTGTATCTGGGAAGTTTCGTGGCCGGTGCGCAGGTCCTTCACCATCTGGTACGGCATGAAAACATAGGACCTGATCTGGTGGCCCCAGCCGATATCGCCTTTCGCGTCGTAATGGCGCTCCATCTCGGTGCGCTTCTTGTCCATCTCCACCTGGTAAAGCTTGGCCTTCAGCATCTTCATCGCGGTCTCGCGGTTCTGGTGCTGGCTGCGCTCTATCTGGCAGCCCACCACTATGCCGGAAGGGGCGTGCGTGATGCGCACCGCCGTTTCCACCTTGTTCACGTTCTGCCCGCCCGCTCCGCCGGAGCGGAAGGTGTCCACGTGTATGTCCTTGTCCTCTATCTTTATCTCGATAGTGTCTTCTATGTCGGCCAGCACGTCCACCGAGGAAAAAGAGGTGTGCCTTCGCTTGTTGGAATCGAAGGGCGAGATGCGCACCAGCCGGTGCACGCCCGTTTCGCTCTTGAGGTAGCCGTAGGCGTATTTGCCCTTTACCAGCGCGGTAACGCTTTTCACGCCGGCTTCTTCGCCCTGCAGGATATCGGAGATCGCGAACGGGAAGCCCTTGGCCTGCGCCCAGCGGGTGTACATCCGCAGCAGCATCTGCGCCCAGTCGCAGGCCTCGGTGCCGCCGGCGCCCGAGTGGATGTTGATTATCGCGTCGTTCTTGTCCAGCGGGTCGGACAGCTTCAGCTCGAAATCCAGCGCCGACAGCTTCTTTTCGGTCTCCTGTAGGCCGGCCATCACCACGGCCAGCTCGGCGGCGTCGCCGGAATCCCTGGCCAGCTCGAAATGCACCTTGAAGTCCTCCAGCTCCGTCTTAACGCCGTCCACCAGCGACACGTCCTTTTTCAGGTCGTTCACCACTTTCAGGTGGGCCTGGGCCTTTTCGGTATTATCCCAGAAATCGGAGGCGGCGGAGGCTTCCTGCTTCTGCTTCAGCTCGGCGCGTTTCTTTTCCAGGCCGAAAAGCTCGGTGACCCCGGCCAAAAATTTTTCCAGTTCGCTTATCTTGTTGACAATGTCCTTCAGTTCCAGCGTTCCAGCCATACCTATATTTTAGCAATTTCGGAATGGGCGCGCAGGCGCCGTACCGGGAATACCGCGCCCCGGGCCGCCGCCGGGCTTCCATAGATATACAGGGGGTTAATTTAATAGAATTAAAGATAATGGTAAGCGCCCTTGAGAAAACCAGGAAGAAAATAGACGCTGTCGATTCGCGGCTGGCCCCGCTGCTGGCCGCCCGGTTCGGCCTGGTGCGGCCGCTGGCCGGGCTCAAAAAGTCGGTCCGGGACCCGGCGCGCGAAGCGGCGGTGCTGAAACACGCGGGCGCGCTGGTAAAAACCGGGGAACTGAGGACCGCGGTAGCGGCCGTGTACAAAGAGATCTTCAGGCAGGGCAGGCGCATACAGAATGCTCATAAAGCTTAAACCCGGCCTGCGGGCCGCCGAAGTCGACAGGCTGAAAGCCAAACTGGCTGAACTCCTGCCCGGCGCCGACCTGGCCGGCGGACGCGGCTCCCTCTCGGTCCACACCGGCCGCCTGGAACTGCTCGGCGCAAAGCTGGCGCTCATAGAGAACCTGCCCGGCGTGCTGAAAACGGAGCTCCGCCTTGAGGAAGCCTGCCCCCGCGCGCTCACGGCCCCGCCGCCGGAGCTGGACGCCATCTTCAAAAAAAGCCGGGGCGACAGGTTCATCCTCATAGCCGGGCCCTGCGCCATAGAAGACGAAGCCTCTTACCTGGCGGCCGCGTCCCGGCTGAAAGCCGCCGGCGCCAACGCCCTCAGGGCGGCCGTCTACAAGCCCCGCACTTCCCCCTACTCTTTCCAGGGCATAGGCCCGAAAGGCTTTTCCATAATCGGGAAAGCGAAGCGCCGTACCGGCCTGGCGGCCGTCACCGAAGCCACTTCCGAAACGCAGATCGCCGCCATAGCCCGGGCCTGCGACGTGATACAGATAGGCGCCCGGAACATGCGCAACTACGAACTTCTGAAAGCGGCCGCCGCCCCCGGCAAGCCGGTGCTCCTGAAGCGCGCGCCGGGCGCCACGCTCAAAGAGTGGCTGCTCTCGGCCGAATACCTGGTAAAATACGGCACCGCGGAGATCATACTTTGCGAGCGCGGAGACTCGTTCTCGAAGCCCGACCCGCGCGGCCTGGACCTGAAAATGATACGCCGGGCCGCCGCCGCGACAGCCCTGCCGGTTATAGCCGACCCCAGCCACGCCGCGGGCGACCGGGACCGCGTGCCCGCGCAGGCGCTTGCCGCGATGAAAGCCGGCGCCGACGGCCTGATGCTGGAAGCCTCGCCGAACTCCGATTCCGCGGTCATCGACGGCAGGCAGACGCTTTCACTCCCCGCTTTTACCCGCCTGCTCAAGGATATAAAGAAACTGAGGCGCTGAGGTTCCCAAGTGCTCAAAACAGGCCTGCTAGGCAGTCCCCTCGGGAAATCCCTCTCGCCGAGGATCTTCCGCGCGTTCTCCGGCCTGCCGGGCGAAAAGTTCAGCTACGCGCTGAAAGAGGTGCGGCCGGCCGGCCTCGGGCAAGCGCTGGCAGAAATTAAAAGCGCCGGCTGGCGCGGCTTCAATGTGACGCTGCCGCTTAAAGAACGGATAATACCTTTTCTCTCGAAGACGGAGAAGCCGGCGGCGGCCATCGGCGCGGTCAACGCGGTGCTGATAAAAGACGGGGAGCTGGAAGGCTTCAACACCGACGCTGTAGCGCTGGCCCGCGCGCTGAAAGAGGCCAAGGCCGCGGTAAAAGGCCGCACCTGCGTGATCTGGGGTGCGGGCGGCGCGGCCCGGGCGGCCGCCTGGACGCTGGCGGCGAAAGGCGCGGCGGAGATACTGATCCACAACCGGTCTTACGCCGGGGCGCGCGCGCTGGCGGCGCACTTTGCAAAGCAGTTCCCGCGGGTGAAGTTCAGGGCCGGGAAATTTTTGGCGCCGGCGCCGGCGCGGGCTACGGTCTTCGTGAACGCCACGCCGCTCGGGATGTACCGGCCCCTGCCGAAGGCCCTGAAAGTCCCGGACCTGGCGGCAGGGCTCTACTGCGATTTCGCATACGCCGCGGGCGGCACCCCGTTCCTGAAAGGCAGGCCGGGCAAAAAGATAGACGGGCTGGACCTGCTTATCTACCAGGCGCTGGCCAGCGCGGCGCTCTGGACCGGCAGGCGGCCGGGCGCGCTAAATATTTTCAAATTGAAAGAAAGAACAAAGAGGCTCCTATATGCTTAGATACCTGACCGCGGGAGAATCGCACGGCAAATTCCTTACCGGCATCCTGGACGGCTTCCCCGCCGGCGTGGAAATAGACCCCGCTTACGTCTCCCGCCTGCTGGCGCGCAGGCGCCTGGCGCCCGGGCGCGGCGAGCGGCAGAAAAAAGAAGCCGACGCGGCGGAAATAACCGGCGGCGTCTCCGGCGGCCTGACCACCGGCGCGCCGATAGCCCTGCTGCTCCCTAACGCCGGCGGCCCGCCGGAAACCGGCGACCCCTGGACGGTAAAGCCGGGCCACGCCGACCTGGCCGGTTCGCTTAAATACGGCGTTGCCCCGGCCGTTATCCGCGAAAGGGCCAGCGCCCGCGAGACGGCCGTCCGCGCGGCCC
This sequence comes from uncultured Elusimicrobiaceae bacterium, assembly GCA_964549095.1. Taxonomy (GTDB): domain Bacteria; phylum Elusimicrobiota; class Elusimicrobia; order Elusimicrobiales; family UBA9959; genus JAHJSU01. The sequence continues at coordinate 14,651 of CAZJUL010000009.1, read as the reverse complement.
TCGGCGCTTTCCCGCTGCGCCTGCTGGAGCTCCTGGGCATGAAGATAACCAGCCGCGTCACGCGCATAGGCTCCTCAGAGCACCTGCCCTCGGCCGGCACGGGCCGCAAAGCCGAAGCCGCCATGCTGGCCGAAATAGAAAAAGCGCGCGCCGAAGGCCGCACCCTGGGCGGGGCGTTCGAAGTTTACGCCGACGGCGTGCCCGCCGGGCTGGGCTCGCACGCGCAGTCCGACAGGCGCCTGAGCGCGCGCCTGGCCGCGGCGATGTTCTCCATAAATTCCGTGAAAGGCGCGGAGATAGGAGGCGGTTTCGCCCTGGCGCGGGAGCGCACCGAGAACACGGTGGATTTCCCCCACCTGGACGACGGCCGGCTGATCTTCCGGACGAATCGCGCCGGCGGCATAGAGGGCGGCATGACCAACGGCGCGCGGCTGGTGCTGAGCTGCGGCCTAAAGGCGCCGCCGGCTTTCGACAGGCCTGTCCCCTCCTTCAACCTGAAAACGCGGAAGCAGGCCGATTTCCACCCCGTCCGCCACGACATCACTTCGGTCCCGGCGGCGGCGGTAATAGCCGAGGCCGTAGCCGCCTTCGTCATAGCCGACGCCCTGCTGGAAAAGTTCGGCGGCGATTCGCTGGGGGAAATAAAGCCGAGGGTGGAGGCGTGGCGCAGGCAGGTGAAAAGAACCTTATCGGCCGCATGAAGAACATTTACCTGCTCGGTTTCATGGGCGCCGGCAAAAGCTCTGCCGGCAAACTGCTGGCCGCGAAGACCGGGCTGGCCTTCAGGGATTCCGACGCCGAGATAAAAAAAGCCGCCGGCGCGGACCCCGCGGAGCTCATAAACAGGCGCGGGCTGGGGGTTTTCCGCCGGCTGGAAGACTCGGCGCTCAGGAAACTGGCGCGGGCCGGCGGCCTGGTAGTGGCGGCCGGGGGCGGCGTTACGCCGACGGTAAAGCGCGGTTTCCTGAAGCGCACCGGGATCACAGTTTACCTGGCCTGTTCGGAAAGCGTCCTTCTGAAAAGACTGGCCGGAGATCCCAGCGCCAGGCCGCTGCTGGGAAAAGTCCCGGCCGAAAGGCCGGGCGTAATACGCCGGCTGCTGGCTAAGCGCCGTCCTTATTACGAGCGCGCGGACATACGGCTGGACGTTTCAACGCTGACGCCGGAGCTGGCGGCCGCGAAGATAGCGGCGGCGGTCAGGAAATATGACAAAAACTTTTTTATTGAAGCGTGATATCGCCTCCGTTAAAACAGTGCGGGCCGTCTGCGGCCGGGACCTGCCGCCGCTCGCGCGCCTGGCGCCGGACACCTTCGCCGGCGCCGACCGCGTCTGCCTGGTCACGGACCGCGCCTGCCTGAAGCTGTTCGGGAAGGAATTCGGCAAAATGCTGGGCCGGAAAAAGGCGGACATCTTCGTCCTGCCGGAAGGGCGCCGCGCCAAGACTTTCGGCGCGCTTGAAAAACTGCTCTCGTTCCTGCTGAAGCAGGGCTTTTCACGGTCGTCGGTCATAGTCGCCGCCGGCGGCGGCTCGGTCACCGACCTGGCCGGCCTGGCCGCGTCGCTGTACATGCGCGGCATACCCTGGATAAGCGTGCCCACCACGCTGCTGGGGCAGGTGGACGCCGGGCTGGGCGGCAAGACGGCCGTGGACCTGGCCGGGGTCAAGAACGTGGCCGGGACTTTTTACCAGCCGGCGCTGACGGTCTGCGATACCGCCTTCCTGAAGACCCTGGGGCCCGGCGAACTGCAGGCCGGGGCGGGCGAACTGCTGAAATACGCGCTTATCGGCCACGGGGCGATGAGGCACAGCGTCGACCGGAACCTCGCCGGCGCGCTGAAAGGCGAAGCGAAAGCGCTGGCGGAGATCGTCGGCGCCTGCGCCGATTACAAGCTTGCGCTAGTGGCCGGCGACGAAAGGGACGAGACCGGGACCAGGGAAGCGCTGAACCTGGGCCACACGGCGGGCCACGCCTTCGAAACGCTCTCCAAAGGCCGGCTGCCGCACGGGGTTGCCGTGCTCTGGGGCCTGCGCTACGCGTACCTGCTGTCCGTGCAGCTGAAGGTCCTGGAACCGGACGACGGGCAAACCCTGCGCGGCTTCCTGTGGGGCGTCCGGGCCGTTCCCCTGCCGAAGGCCTGCTTCGGCTTCAGCGCTTTCCACGAGCTGATTTGCTATGATAAAAAAGCCGGAGGCAATAAGAACCGTTTCCTGCTGATAGAACGGCCCGGGCACATAAAAGCGGTGAACGATATCCGCCCGGAGCAGCTTAAAGCGGCGCTGGAAGAATTAAAGGGCCGGCGTCACCCGGGATGACGAGCCTGGATATATTATGAACCTGCTAATAATACACGGTCCCAACCTTAATTTCCTGGGCCTGCGCGAGCCCGCGATCTACGGCAGCCTGACGCTTGCGCAGCTGAACGCAATGATCAGGAAATACGCCGCCTCCAACCGCGCGAAGGTCAGGCTCTTCCAGTCTAATTGCGAAGGCGCCATAATAGACCTGGTAGCGCGGCATTATAAATGGGCCGACGCGCTCATCATAAACCCCGCCGCCTATACCCATTACAGCTACGCCATAAGGGACGCCATAAAGGCCTCCGGCCTGCCCGCCGTGGAAGTGCATCTTTCCGACATAAAGAAGCGCGAGCCCTTCCGCCGCGTCTCCGTGACAAAAGCCGCCTGCCTGAAACAGATATACGGCCTGGGCCCCCTTTCATACATTAAAGCCATCGATTTTTGCCTCGGCCTCGGACGCAGGCAGTGACAGAATGAAAACCTACGACCCGCCGCCGGACAAGGCCATAACCCACAGGGCGCTCATATTGGCCGCCATAGCCGGCGGGGATACCCGCATTCTCGGCCCGTCCATCTGCGAAGACACCCTGGCAACGGCCGCCTGCCTGAAAGCGCTCGGCATCAGCATAACCGTTTCAAAAAAAATGGCGCTGGTCAAAGGCTCCGGCCTGCACGGCCTCAAAAAACCGCGCGGACCGCTGAACGCCGGCGCCTCCGGCACCACCCTGCGCCTGCTGACCGGGCTGCTGGCCGGCCAGGACTTCGCCTCCACGGTAACGGGCAGCGGCTCGCTTTTAAAAAGACCCGCCGACAGGGTCGCCGCGCCGCTGGCGCGGATGGGCGCGAAAATAAGGCTTTCCGGCGGCCGGGCGCCGGTCTTTCTCGCCGGCTCGGCTTTAAAAGGGATGGACCATAAGCCGGAGGTTCCCAGCGCGCAGGTTAAATCGGCCATACTGCTGGCCGGGCTTTACGCGCAGGGCGCCACCTCGATAACAGAGCGGTTCCGCACCCGCGACCACACCGAGCGCCTGCTGAAACATCTCGGCGCGAACATTTCAGCCTCGGGCCTGAACATCTATTTAAAACCCGGCCCGCTCACGGCGAAAGACATCAGCGTGCCCGGCGACATTTCTTCGGCCGCGCCTTTCCTGACCGCGGCCTGCCTGCTGGAAGGCTTCCGGCTTACTATAAAGAACGTCGGGCTCAACCCGGGCCGGACCGGGCTGGTGCGGATACTCAAGGCAATGGGCGCCAAGATCTCGGTCAGCGGGCTGCGCAGCGGCCCGGAACCGGCCGGGGACATCACGGTTTCAGGTTCGGCGCTCAAGGGCATCCGGATACGGCCGGACGAGGTGCCGGCTATGGTGGACGAACTGCCGCTGCTGGCCCTGGCGGCCGCCCGCGCCCGCGGCACCACGGTCATAAACGGCATCGGGGAACTGAAGCACAAGGAATCTGACCGGTTGCGGGCCACGCTGGCGCTTTTCAGCTCGCTGGGCCTGCAGGCCAGGGCCGACAAGGACAGCCTTGTCATCAAAGGCCCGCAGGTCATCGCCGGCGGCAGGGCCGCTGACACCTTCAACGACCACCGCATCGCCATGGCCGCCGCCGTGGGGGCGCTGCTTGCGGCCAGGCCCGTCAAAATAAAGAACCCCGCGTGCGTGAATAAATCCTACCCGGGCTTCTTCCGCGATTTCAAAAAGATATTCCGTTAGCCGGCCCGCTATGCTCATCGCCGCTTATTTCAGGAAACTGACCATTTGGGGAAAACTGGCGGCCCTGGCCGCGGCGGCCGCGCTGGCTTCGGCGGCCTATATTTTCTGGCTGCCGGACGTAAGGTCTCTCAAGACGCGGAACCCTAAATACACCTCGTACATGCTCATCAACGAGCGCCGGGCCGCGGCGGCCGGAAAAAGACTGGACCGCAGCTTTACCTGGACCGCGCTGGAGAACATCTCGCCGCACCTGAAGCACGCCGTGCTGGTGGCGGAGGACGACGGTTTTTACCGGCATAAAGGCGTTGACTGGGAGAGCACCTGGCGGGCCGCAAAGACGGACCTGAAGACCGGGCGCCTGGCCCGCGGCGGCAGCACCATCACGCAGCAGCTGGCCCGCAACCTGTACCTCTCACCGTCCAAGAACCCGCTGCGCAAGATAAAAGAGATACTCATAGCGCGGCGGCTGGAGGATGCGCTGGGCAAGCGGCGCATTTTCGAGATCTACCTGAACGTGGCGGAATGGGGCAAGGGGATATACGGCGCGCAGGCCGCCTCGCGCGCTTACTTCGGCAAGGACGCTTCGGAACTGACCCCGGAAGAAGCGGCCGCCCTGGCCGCGGCCCTGCCCAGCCCGCGGCGCTACAATCCCGTAAAAAAGACGCGCTTCATGGAAAAAAGCAAGAACCGGATAATCTCGCGGATGCGGGCCTCCGGCTTCCTGCCTGAAGAGACCGACATCGAGGGCCTGGACGAATCCATCAGCGCCATAGCCGCCAGCACCGGGACCGCCGCCGTGGAGCTCTCCACCGCCGCTTTCTGAATTTTCAGGTTATTTCAATAATTCGAGGAGGGCCTGGCCGTATTTTTTGGCGGGCACGGGGCCGCTGGCTGTGACGAGTTTCCCGTCGACCTCCACTTCCCCCCCGGTATGATCCGCGCCGGCTTTCTTAAGCTCGTCCGCGCCGTCCGGCCAGCAGGTGACTTTTTTTCCTTTCAGCAGCCCCGCGTGCGCCAGCACCACCGGGGAAATGCAGATGGCCCCGATAATCTTGCCCAGCTCCGCCGCCCGCCGGAAAATAGCGTGCACCGCCGGGTTATCCAGCTGCGGCAGGGCCCCCGGTCCGCCTACCAGTGCCAGCGCGTCGTAATCGGCGGGGTTTATCTCGGCTATGGTCTTATCCACTTCCGCCGTCGCCGAAAATTTTCCCCGCGCCAGGCCTTTGGCGGTGGAAACCGTGACCACTTTGACGCCGGCCGCCTCGAGTATTTTTTTAGGCGCGGTGTATTCCTCGTCCCTGAAACCGGTAAAAGCGATGAACATAGCGACCGTCTTCATATAAGGCCTCCTGATCGCCGCCGATCGGTGATTTTTTAATTATAACACAATTGTTTTTGCGGTTTTAAAATTAGGTAAAATTGTTCCATGCTTAAATTGCGCGTTTTCCTCATATTGGCCTTGGCCGCGGCCCTGGGCGCCTGCGCCCCGGCGCCGGTAAAGCAGCCGCGCAGCCAGCGCAACGCCATACATTACCTGCTGCCGGCCCAGCTGGACATACAGGATTTCGCCCCCGCCCCGGAACCCGGTTCCGAAGCGGACAAGGCGGACATCGCCAAGCTGTACGAATGGCAGAACAAGCGCACCGAAGAGCAGTGCGCCAAGGCCAAAGCGGAGAAGGGCGCTTATTTCGAGGAGTTTTACGGCGACATCAGCCCCTTCGTTTCCCCGCTGCCGCCGGACGCCGTGGAGCTCTTCAAACGCGTCAGGTCCGACACGGACGCCGTGGTGGACCGGCTCAAGGACCGCTTCAGGCGGAAGCGCCCGTTCCGCCGCGACTCCGGGCTGATCCCCTGCGCCGGCAAGGCCGGCGGCCGCTCTTATCCCAGCGGCCACGCCACCATCTCGCGCACCTTCGCGCTCATCATAGCCGACCTTGCCCCGGAGCGGCGCGGCGAGTTCTTCGCCCGCGCGGACGAGGCGGCGCTCAACCGGGTTATCGGCGGAGTGCACCACCCCTCGGACATAGAGGCCGGCAAACAGGCGGCGGCCGCCGTCTACGCCAGGTTCCTGGAGAACCCTTCTTTCCACGCGGACATGGAAGCTCTGCGCAGGCACCTGAAGCAGAAATGAAAGTCCGCATCATAATACAGATCGCGGGCCCGGACGGCGAACCTTTCATGGGTTTCGGCGTGGTCTGCCTGCTGGAGCGCATAAAGAAATTAAGGTCCATAAACCTGGCGGCCAAGGACATGCGGATGTCCTACGCCAAGGCCCACCATATACTGAAAAGCCTTGAAAAGCACCTGGGCCGGAAAATGCTGATACGGCGGCGCGGCGGCGCCGACCGCGGCGGCGCCGAGCTTACAACGTTCGCAGACAACTTCCTGGCGCGCTACGCCGAGTACCGGGCCGGCGTGAAGAAATACGCGGAAAAGGAATTCTCCGGCTTCCTGAAGTCCCTGAAGGCACGGAAAGCGTAACGCGCCGCCCGTTCCTCCCGCCCGATATATTAAGTAGAATATATCGGCTGAAAGGCGGTCCCCGATGATAATCAAAGAAACCACAGACATCCTCCGCGGCCTGCTGGGCCGCAGCTTCGGCGGCCTCCGCGTGGAGCGGGCCGTGGTCGGCATCTATTTTTCCGCCGTGAAGCTTTCCGACGGCAGCGGCGGCATGGCCTCCACCCCGCCGGACCTGAAGGCCGCGCACGAATCCCGCCGGGGCGGGAACGAGCCGGGCAGGAAGCCCCCTTCCGGGAGCCTGGCCGGGCTGGCCGTTGCCGGGCTGCTTGAAGATGAAAGCGGGGACCCCGTGCGGAATTCCCTTAAAGTGGCCGCCCTGGCCGCCCTTTCTTCAAAATTTTTAACCGCCAAAAGATACCGGCTGGTCCCCGGCAGGGACGCCCCGGACCTGCTGGGCGGCCTGGGCGGCAGGCGCGTGGCCATGGTCGGGGCCTTCACCTCTTACATTAAACGGCTGAAGAAGGCGCGCGCAGGCGCCATCCGCGTCCTGGAGCTGAACGAAAAAGCCTTCGCCGCCGGGGACAGGAAATACTTCGTCCCGGCCGGGAAAGCCGCTCGAACCATGCGCGCCTCGGACGTTATAATCATTACCGGGGCCGCCATAACCAACGACACCGTCGACGGGCTGCTGCGCCATATACCCGCGGGCGCGCGTACCGCCATAGTCGGCCCCACCGGGAGCTTCCTGCCGGACGCCTTCTTCAAAAAAGGCGTCAGCATGGTCAGCGGGGCCCAGATCTATAACGCCGACAAAGCGCTGGACCTCCTTTCGCAGGGCGGACGGGCGCACCACCTTTACGGCACCTGCGCCCGGAAGATAAACCTCAGCCCGCTATGACCAAAGACAATTCCCGCTGGCTCAAGGCCGCGGTGCTGGGCAGCATCTGGGCGTCCTCGGAAATAGTCCTGGGCAGCTTCCTGCACAATCTCGGCGTGCCGTTCTGCGGCTACCTCCTGACCGCCATAGGCATCTGCCTGCTGGTGGCGGGGCACCGGCTCTGGCCCGAACGCGGCATTCTCTGGCGGGCGGGCCTGATCTGCGCCGTCATGAAGTCCGTTTCGCCCAGCGCGGTCATCCTGGGGCCGATGATGGCCATCTTCATGGAAGGGCTGATGCTGGAGGGCGGCACCCTCCTGCTGGGACGGAACCCGGCCGGCTATATGCTCGGCGGCGGGCTGGCCATGTCCTGGGGCCTCATCCAGAAGATCCTGAAGCTGGTCGTCATTTACGGCGCGGACATCTACCAGCTTTATGTCAACCTTTACGCCTGGATGGTGAAGCAGTTCGGCCTGGCCGGGACGGACCACTGGACGCCGGTGCTCATAGTGCTGGCGCTGCATCTTGTTTCCGGCATGGCGGCGGCAGGCGCCGGCTTCTACATAGGAAGCAAGGCCCGCCATGGCGCCGCACCCCGGCCGGTGATACCGGAACGGGATAGCCAGGCCGCGCCGGCGCCCGGCGCAGCTGTCGGCCGCACGTTCTCGCTTAAGCTCCTCCTCCTTAACCTCGCCCTGCTGCCGGTATTGATGGTCATCCTTACGAAGCTGCCGCTCGCCGAGGCGTTCGCCTGGTCGGCCGTTTACATGGCCTTCGCCATATTCTTCAGCGGGGCGGCGCTGAGGAAGCTCAAGAAACCCGGTTTCTGGCTCTGGTTCATCGTAATAACCCTGCTGGCGGCCGCGCTGCTGGATAACCTCGGCAAACCCGGGACCGGCCTGAGCTGGAACGGGATACTCATCGGCCTGCGCATGAACCTCCGGGCCATAGTGCTGATGACGGGCTTCTCCATCATAGGCGCCGAGCTCAGGAACCCTGCGATCGTAAATTGGCTGGCGAAGCACGGCGCCGGCGACTTCTTCGCCACGCTCGAGATCTGCTTCGAGTCGCTCCCCTTCATGATCGCGGCCCTGCCCCCGGCGAAGGAAATTGCTGCGAAGCCGATGGACGCGGTCTCGCGTATGATCGGCCAGGCAGATTTCTGGCTGGAGAATTTCCAGAAAAAATCGGGGCAGGCGGCCGGAGCCCCTTCCGGAAGGAATTCCGGGACCGCTCCGGTCTTCATAATAACCGGCGGGCGCGGGACCGGCAAAAGCGTCATCCTGGCGGGTGTGGCCGCGGCGCTCAAGTACGAAGGCTTCAAGGTAGGCGGCATATCCGCGCCCGGGCTCTGGAAGGACGGGAAGCGCGAGGGCTTCGACATCGTGGATTTGCTGACCGACCGGCGCGCGGAACTTTGCAGGACGGAAGGCCCGGAGAACTGGCCGAAAGCCGGCAAGTTCCGCTTCCGGCCGGAAGGAATGGAATTCGGCCGCAAGGCCCTTTCGACGGACGCCCTGAAAGCGGCCGACCTTGTTGTCATAGACGAAATAGGCCCCTGGGAGCTGGACGGCGGCGGCTGGGCCCCGGAACTGGAGCGCCTGCTGAAAGAAGGCAGGCCGCTGCTGCTGGTAGTGCGCAAAGAGCTGCTGGACAAAGCGCGCGCGCGCTGGAAGCTCTCGCCTTCGGTCTGGGAAGCGTTCCCCAGCGACAACAGCGCCCCCACCGCCGGGGTTTTCGCCGCGCTGCGCGGCGCCCTTGCCGCGGGCAAACAGCCGGCGGCGCCGAACCCGCCCGTTCCGCGGTAGCCCCAAAACCTCCGCCCTCCCCGTCTCCCCGTTATATTTTGTAAAATATAACGGCTTTATTTTTTACAACTTTTGATCACCTATAGGGGACCTATGACAAAACATCATGCTGTTACCGCGACTTTCTGCGCCGCCCTGCTGGCGGCCGCCGCCATCCCCTCCCGCGCGGCGGACGTCACGCTGACAGTCGTCACCCCGTCACGCTCGGAGCGCTCCGTTTCCGACATCCCCGGCGCCATTACCGTGATACTGCCGCAGGAGCTGGCGGCCGCCCCCGGCCGGACCCTGGACGAGAAGCTCACGGCGGTATCAGGGGTGAACGTTTCCAGGTCCAACGGGATCTATTCGTACAATAACACGGTTTCCCTCCGCGGCCTTTCCAGCTACGAGCAGGGCAGAACGCTTATCCTGCTGGACGGCGCGCCGGTAAACAACTCCGCCACCGGCTCCGTGAACTGGAACAGGCTGAATATCGGGGAAGTGGACCGCATAGAAGTCTTCAAGGGCCCAGCCTCCTCGCTGTACGGATCCAACGCCGCCGCCGGCGTGATAAACATCATCAGCAAAAAGCCCGCGCGCGGCTTTACCCTCAGGGCGGGCGTTTCACAGGGAACCTACGACACCTACCAAAAAAAGGCTGCGGCCGAGTTCAGCGGGGACAAGCTCTATTTCTCGCTGAACGGCAGCGTTCTGGACAGCGGCGGCTACATCTCCACCCCGGTCAGCCAGCGCACCGCCTACACCGTGAGGAAATACGTCAAAGAAAGCGACACCGGCTTCACCGCCGGCTGGAAATTCTCCGGCGACAGCTCGCTGGAATCCGCTTATTCCTATTACGACGGCCAGCGCGGCGAGGGCTACAAGGACCGGCTCGCCGACGGAAACAACAGGCATTTCAAGACTCAGTCCGGCCGGCTGGCCTGGAAAACCCGCGCCGGGCGGGCGCAATGGCAGGCGGCCGCCTTTTACCAGGACGAACATTACATGCGGACCAGCGAATCCATCAAATCGAACAAGTACAACCTGACCGAAACCGACGGGAACAAGCGCGACCTCGGCGCCGGGGCTTCGGCCTCGCTGCCGCTGGGCGACACGCTGAACCTCACCGCCGGCTTCGACTTCCGCCGCGGCGAAGTGGACACCACCGACACGAACCTCTACACCTCCAACCTCGTCACGCACGACGAGCTGGACAACCGCGGCCGGCTGCGCCAGTACTCCCCCTACGCGCAGGCGGAAAAGAAGCTGTACGACGGCCGCCTGACCCTGCTGGCCGGGCTGCGCTACGACCGCGCAGAATTCTACGACGGCTACTACAACAATCCCACCAACATCGGCTGGAGCGCCGTCAACGGTCCCATCGCCGAGATCACCTGGACCAGGTTCTCGCCCAAGCTCGCGGCCGGCTACAAGTATTCCGACCGGGCGGAGCAGTACGCCTCATACGGGCGCGGCTTCAGGCCGGCGCCGCTGGAAGACCTGTGCCTTTCGCTGCTGCGCAGCTCCAGGATCTCGCTTTCCAACACGGACCTGAAACCGGAAACCGTGGACACTTTCGAGACCGGCTTCCGCCTGCACCCGGCCGAGGGCCTGTATTTCGAGCCGGCCGCCTATTTCACCAAAGGCAAGGACTTCATATACGAGATCAACACCGGGGCTACCCTGAACATAAACGGCGTGAAGCCGATATATAAAAAACAGAATCTCTCCGAGATCCGGGTCACCGGCGCGGAACTGGACGCCAAGTACTATTTCTCCGGCGCGCTGTCGGTCACGGCCGGGTTCGCGGTCAGCCGCTCGGAAATAACCAGCTACCCGCTGAGCACCGCGCTGGAGGGCAAGGAACTGGTCTATTCCCCCAGGCGGACCGCGACGGCCGGCCTGGACTACAGGACCGGCGCCTGGAATTTCCAGCTCGGCGGCAAATACAAGTCCCCGCAGTATACCGACGACGCCAACACGGCCCGGTTAAGCTCCTACGCCACGGCCGCGGCCGGCATAGCCGTCAAGCTGGGGCGCAACGGCAAAGCGGAAGTCCGCGCCGACAATATTTTCTGCGACCGCTTTATGGAAAGCGAAAGCGACCTTGCCCCCGGCAGGACCTTCTCCGCTTCCGTCGAAGTTAAATTCTAGCGGCCGCGGGGCGCGGCCCAGTATTTCCCCCGCCGCAGCGGAAGCCAGGCAGCGGCCCGGGCCGCTTCGGCCCTCGGGCCTGAAAACGAAGCCGTCAATCCTCGAACGCCTCTTCTTCTATACCGCCGTCCGCCGCCGCGCCCGTGCCGGCCTTGCCCTTCCCGTCGGCGGGCCGCCCGCCGCCCAGGAAGCCTATCTCGTCCACGTAGATCATCATCCGGGACTTCTTCAGCCCGTCCTCCTTGCCGGTCCATTCCTCCAGCGCCAGGTGGCCTTCCACGTAAACGCGGTTGCCTTTGTGCAGGTGGTTCGCGGCCAGGTCGGCCAGCTGGCGTCCCGTCTTCCGGTTGAAGGCCTTGAGGTTCACCCAGACCGGGACCTCCTCCCACTCCCCGCTGTCCCGGTTCTTGCGTCTGTTATGCACGGCGAAGCCGATATTGGCCACCTTGCCGCCGTTGCTGAACTCTTTCACCTCCGGGTCGCGCGTCAGCCGCCCGATAAGCATCACCTTGTTAAGGTCCGTCATAAGAAGCCTCCTTTTCCCCCGCCGGATAGTCGCCGCAGAATCCTTCTCTAAATAGTGTAAAGGATGACCGCGACAGCATCATGTCGCGGTGCTAAAAATATTTTTATTATTTTTGCGAACCCCGGAGCCGGCCGGCAATACCGCTTCAGCCGCAGGGAAAATTGGTAGAATTATTGAAGCTTAACGCTATACGGGGAACGGAGGTTTCGCGGGCTTCGGCCCGGAATTCAATATGAAGAACAAATTATCCTTTATCCTTATACTCTGCGCCGCCAACAGCACGCTCTTATTCGCCAAGCCAGCCTGCCTCACGCTGACCGAATGCGGCGCCGGCATAAAGTCCGCCGATCCCGAAGCGCGCGCGGCCGCCATAGACAGGCTGAAGATCTTCAAGAGCAGCGCCGTGCCCGCGCTCACGGAAGCCCTGAAGGACGCCGTCCCCGCCGTGCGGGCGCAGGCCGCCGGGGTGCTGGCCGAAATAGGCCCGGCCGCGAAGGACGCGGTCCCGGCCCTGGCCGAAACGCTCAAAGACGCGGACACCGATGTGCGCCGCTATTCCGCCAGCGCGCTGGGCAACATCGGCGCGCCGGCCGTGCCTGCGCTGACCGCCGCGCTCAAGGACGAAAACCCCGTCATACGCGCGCTCGCCGCCTGGGCGCTGGGGCAGACCGGGAAGGCCGCGAAAGAATCCATCCCCGAACTGGTGGCGGCTATGAGCGACAAATCACCGGAAGTGCGCGGCCAGGCCGCCTGGGCGCTGGGCTCCGTGGGCATCGCCGCGAAAGGCGTGGCCACGTCGCTGACAAAAGCGCTTAAGGACGAAGATCCGAACGTCCGCACCGAAGCCGCCGCCGCGCTGGGCGGGCTGGGCAACTCTGCGAAAGACGCCGTGCCCGCGCTGACCGAAGCGCTGAAAGACCAGTTCGTAAGCGTCGGCGGGCGCGCGGCCGTAGCGCTGGGCGACATAGGCCCCGCCGCCAAGGACGCGGTCCCCGCGCTGCTTGAATTTTTTAAATACAGCCCCGATTGTTCGGTGATAGACGCCCTGGGCAAGATCGGCCCTGGCGCGGCCGCGGCGGTCTCCGAGCTGGAAACCGTTCAGAAGAACAACCCCGAACTGGCCGGCTGCGCGGCAAAAGCCCTGCTTAAAATAAAGCCGCCGGCCAAGGCCGAAAAAGCCGCGGACAAAGCCCCGGCGAAATAGGCGGCATACCGCCTATTCTTTCACCCACTGGCGGCCGCACATCACTTTGAACGGGCAGTGCCGGCAATCGTCTTCCTGCCTGGTCGGCGCAAAAGGCAGGGCAGGGTCCAGTATCTCGTCCACCAATATCCCGATGGCGTCCCGGTATTTCCGGAAAGTTTCCGGAACGGCCGGCGGCTGGTGCTTGTAGGGTTTATAAAGTCCTTCCTCGATTATTTCCTGCCTGCCGAGCAGCATCAGGCAGGCGTCAAGGTCCTCAACACCGCGCCCCTTCAGCGCGGCCGTCACATGGTCCTTCAAGCCCTCAGCCGGTTCTATCTTTCCTTCCAAAGCCATCAGCACATAGGCCGGAAGCTGCACCGAGCGCAGGGTTTTGGTCCAGTCCGCCCTTTTATCGATATCGAAGCTGTGCCAGGACGGCACCTTCGCGGATGAGCCCGTCTTATAATCGACGATAACTATTTTATCCCCCTGGGCCTCCCCTTCCGCGGCGGGTCGCAGGTCGATCCTGTCCGCCTTGCCGGCCAGCCTGGCCTTTTTTCCGGACGGAAGGTTTATCTCGACCGACAGCGCGGCCTCCACGGCCAGCGGGGTGAAGCCGCTCAGGCGGGCGATATGGAAGCGCAAAATATCCTCAAGTCGCTTTTGGAGCTGGCGACCCATAACATAACCGTAGCCCTTGTCAGTATCGGTAAGCCCGTGATAAGCCATGGCCGCCTTCAGGCAGTCCAGCAGTAAAGCGTTTTCTTCTTGAAATTCCGACGGCCTGAACGGCCTGCCCAGCCGGTCGCCGCGCAGAAAATATAATTCCAGGGCTTTGTGCACGATATTGCCGATGGAGGCGCGGCTTATCTCTTCGGAGACCTCTTCCAGCTCCTGCAGGCCCAGCACCTTGATATAGTAGAACCTGAGCGGGCAGGCCAGGTAATGATTCAGCGACGAGGGCGAGAATGACATCGCGGAGAGCTTCTCCAGCGCCCATTTGTTCTTGGGAACAGCCTCGGGCTCCTTATTCTTGAAGGTCAGGTCGAAGAAAACCTTATCCTCCAGCTTCTCCCTGTCGGCGCCGCCGGCCTCCAGCCTGAAAAGCAGTTCCTCCACGAACGGGCTCTTTTCCGACTTGGAATTGTCGCGGTAGAAGATATGCGCCTTTTCGGCGCCGGCCAGCAGGGTTTCGAAATAATACTTCCGGGCCGCCTCGCGCTCGCGGGCGGTGGAAAGGCCCAGCAGGCCGCGCATAAAATCCGACAGCACCGCGTCTTCCTTGCGGGAAACGTTCAGCGCGTCGGCGTTGGCGTCCAGGAAATAGACGTTCCTGAACTTCACGCCGCGCGTTTCCAGCAGGCCCAGCACCTGCAGCCCGTTCAGCGGGGTGCCTTCGAAAGGATAGACCGAACCGGTCACCGCCTCGGCGAAGAACTTGAAATACGAAGAGCGGGAGGCGAATGACTCCGGCGCCAGCGCCGAGCCGCTCACCCCGTCCAGCAGCGAAAGGAAGCTGCCGGAGAAATGCGCCCAGTACGGGTGCCGATGCGCCGTGGTGGAGGAAGACACGAAAGAGATGAGGCCAAGCAGTTTTTCGGCGAAGTCGCCTATATCGCGGATCTCCTCGAACGGGCGGATAA
>CAZJUL010000008.1:17053-24297 GCA_964549095.1 uncultured Elusimicrobiaceae bacterium | reverse complement strand
GCCTTGAGGACCTTCAGGCGCTCGCGGCCCTCGTAGCCGATGACCGTCAGCGGGTCTATATCGCAGGAGAATTGGACAGAGGGTGACATCTCGACGCGGGAGGTGAAGGCTTTTAAGAACCGCTCAAGCTGCGCTGGCGTAAGATAGGTCGGGGTACCGCCGCCGATCAGGATGGACGCGGCCCGGAACTTGTTAACACCCAGCTTTTGCAGCCACAGGTCCATTTCTTCGGCTATATTCTCCAGGTAAAGGTCTTTTTCGCTTTCGGAGCGGGTGATGATGTTCGGGACGTGGCAGAAGGAGCATTTGCTGCTGCAGAAAGGAATATGGGCGTAAAGGGTGAACGGCTCGTCTTTGGGACGGGTATAGCCGCTGAACAGCGCATCCTCGTCCATCGGGAGGAATTTGCCTATCGGGGGATAGTGCATCGGGGAAACGAATTCCCCCGTCGTGTTGATAAGGCCGAGGTCGATAAGCTCGTGGAACTTCCGGACGGCCGCCCCGGCCCTTTCGGTCAAAGAAATATGCGTCATAATTCAGCGGCCCGCGGCGCCGGCGGAGGAGGGCTTTTCCGCCGGCCCGGCTTTTTTGAAGAAGAATACGAAGTTCCGTCCCTTTATTCCCCGCTCTTCGCCGGCCGCCAGGAAACCCCGTTTAGCCAGCTCGGCGGCTATTGTTTCCGGGGACAGGCCCAGCTCGGCGTCGAGATGGTCCACAATGACCAGCGTGCCGTCCTTCTTGAGGGCCTTGTAGATGCTGGCAAAAAAGCCGTCGAAAAAAACGCCCATTCGTTCCGGGCCTTCTTCGTCCATACCCACCACTATGCTCCGGTAGACGTGGATAAGGACGGCCTTATCCAGCGCCCCGGCCGGAAGCTTCATATCCGTCGCCGTACCGAGCAGCGGCACTATGTTCTTAATGCCGTCCTTCTGAACCGTGTATTTAAGCAGCTTGTAACTGCCTTCGTCTATATCCTCGGCGTAAACCTTTCCTTTAGGGCCCACCCGCTCCGCGAATGGGAAGGTGAACTGCCCGATGCCGGCGCCGATATCGGCAACGGCCATACCTTCGCGAAGGCCGATGGCGTCCACTATCTTCGCTACCGTTCCGGGCTTGTCCGACCGGGAGCGCCGCCTGTCTTCCAGCAGGTTGGCGTACGAGGGCAGCACGGAAACCAGCGGGTTCTCTGCTTTCACGCGGTGGCTGGCGAGGTTCCCCACGAATTCGTCCTCGCGGAGCTGCAGCATCCCGTCGCATTTAGGGCAGATGAAGCGCGGCACGGTCCTGCCGCCGCGCTTGTATTCCCTGACCGTTATCGGGCCGCCGAAGAAGGGGCATTTCCCGCCGCGGGCGTAGGAGTCCTCCGCGTTAGAGGCCTCGCGCAGCTTCACGCAGAAATAAGCGGGCAGGTAATAGAGGGCGTCCGCGAGGTCCGCCCTGTGCTCGTAAAAGCTGAACCTGTAGGCGGCCAGGTGTTCAGGCCGGAGGTCCGCCAGCGCTCGCGCCTCGGCCGCTTTGTCGCCGGCCTCGTGATAGCAGAAGGCGGTAAGGAAATTGTTGAAGACGTCTTCGGGGGCGGTAGCGCGCGCCGAGAGGCAGGCTTGCAGCGCGGCGTCCAGGGTTTCGCGGCCCGGCTTGCGCAGGTAGGCGAGCACGGCCTGGGAGGAGGCGACTTTCCCCGTCATCACGGAAGCGCGGTGAGCGCGGCGCGCCGTCCTGTCGCCGGTGAGCAGGACGGTGCCCGTCCTGCGCAAGGTCAGGTAGGCGGCGGCGCCCGCTATTACAACGAACAGGGCTATCAGGATAAGCCAGGTTTCAAGCGATCGCTTCACGGTGTTTCCCCCCTGAGGAAATTAAGCTGGTACAAGGTATATGTTATCAAAAAACGGGATAAGGCTTGAGCGGCGGCGGCGCGGAGCGCCTGTCAGGCGTTCTCGTACAGCCAGGTGGAGAGATAGCGTTCGCCTGTATCGGGCAGGACCGTGACTATGGTTTTTCCCTTCGCTTCCGGCCGGCCGGCGACCGCCATTGCGGCCCACAGCGCCGCGCCGCTTGAGATGCCGGCGAAGATGCCTTCCTCCCGTGCAAGGCGCCGGGCGATAGCGCCGGCGTCCGCGGCGGATACGGTCAGGACCTCGTCGATGACGGCGCGGTTGAGCACGGCGGGTATGAACCCGGCGCCGATGCCCTGTATCTTGTGCGGGCCCGGCTTGCCGCCGGAAAGGACCGGCGACTCCGCCGGCTCCACAGCGATCACCTTTACCGCGGGATTGCGGGCTTTCAGGACCTCGCCGACGCCGGTTATGGTGCCGCCGGTGCCGACCCCGGCCACGAAATAATCCACCGCGCCGCCGGTGTCGGCCCAGATCTCCTCGGCCGTGCTGCGGCGGTGTATCTCCGGGTTGGCCGGGTTGGTGAACTGCCCCGCGATGATGCTGTCCGGGGTGTTCTTATGCAGCTCTTCGGCTTTCTCCACGGCGCCTTTCATTCCCCTGGCGCCTTCGGTGAGCAGCAGCTCCGCGCCCAGCGCCTTGAGTATCTTGCGCCGCTCGGCGCTCATCGTGTCGGGCATCGTCAGGATAAGGCGGTAGCCGCGGGCCGCGCAGACGAAGGCCAGCGCCGCGCCGGTATTTCCGCTGGTCGGTTCTATGATAACGGTGCCTTCCTTTATCAGGCCCCGCTTTTCGGCGTCGTCTATGATGGCGATCCCGACGCGGTCCTTTACGCTGGAGAGCGGGTTAAAAGCTTCAACCTTGGCCAGGATGACCGCGCCCAGCCCCAGGCCCATCCTGTTTATGACCACCAGCGGGGTTCGGCCGGTCGTCTTGCCGATGTCGGGGTAAATTCTGCCCATATTAAGTTGTCCTTTCAAGCGGATAAAGTTAATTGATAATATTATAACACTTGGAGGATACTCAAATAGACCGGCCGCCGGATCGATACAGGGGCCGGAGGCGGCCCGTATCCCGCTGAAAATTTACATGCAGAACAAACTCCTGGCCGAACTGGAAAAAGGGAAGTTCACCCGCGGGAACCTCGCCGCTGCGCTGCTGCTCAGGGACGCGGCGCAGCGGGAACTGTTCGCCCTCGCCCGCCGGGCCCGCTCTTCCCGTTTCCCGGCCGGCAAGGCCGAGGTCAGGAGCGTCATAGAGGTTTCCAACATCTGCCGGCAGGGCTGCCTGTTCTGCAACATAAACAAGCTGCCGTCCTCGAAAAAATACCTGCTTTCCCGCGCAGGGCTGCTGCGCATAGTCCGGCACCTTTACCGCAAAAAGAGGCGCGTGCTGCTGCTCCAGTCCGGCGAGAACTCCTCGAAGGCGTATATAGACCTTGTCGCCGGCTGCGTCGCGGCCCTCAAGAAGGAATTCAAGGACCTGACCGTCATACTGAGCCTGGGCAGCCTGAGCCCGGCCCAATACGGACAGCTCCGCCGGGCCGGCGCCGACCGCTACATCCTTAAATTCGAGACTTCCGATCCCGCGCTTTATAAAAGAACAAAGCCCGGGGATTCGCTGGCCAAGCGCCTGCGCTGCCTCAGGTCTTTGACGAAGCTGGGCTTTGAGACCGGCTCGGGCAATATGATAGGCCTGCCCGGCCAGACGCTGAAAGATATCGTGAACGACCTGAAGCTGGTCGGCAAGCTGGGCCTGGCCATGGCCAGCTCTTCCGTATTCGTTCCCGGCGAGGGCTCGGTTTACGCCGGCCGGCCGATGGGCGACCTGGAGCTTACGCTGAATTACATGGCGCTGATGCGGATAATGTACCCCGGCCTGCTCATCCCCACCACCAGCGCGCTGGAAAAAGCCGGGAAAGGAGGCCAGCTGCGCGGGCTGCTGGCCGGCGCCAACACCGTCACGGTCCACGACGGCACGCCCGCCGGGACTAAAAAGAATTTCCCCATCTATTCCCTGGAACGGTTCACCCCCGATGAAAAGCATATCCGCGCCATAGTCGCCCGGGCGGGGCTGAAGCTATGACCGAACCGGTTCTGTTCAACGCTACGCTCGGCGGTTCGGCGGCCCTGCTTTCGGCCGCCGCCTGGGCGCTCAGCTCCATCCTTTTCCGCCGGCTGGGAGACGAGGCCTCCCCGTCGGGGATGAACCTGG
This sequence comes from uncultured Elusimicrobiaceae bacterium, assembly GCA_964549095.1. Taxonomy (GTDB): domain Bacteria; phylum Elusimicrobiota; class Elusimicrobia; order Elusimicrobiales; family UBA9959; genus JAHJSU01. The sequence goes on along the minus strand of CAZJUL010000008.1, from coordinate 20,191 downwards.
GCAAGTGCATCATCGGCACGCTGGCCCTGGGCGCGATACTCGCTTTCACCGGCATGCAGCTGGTTTCGCTCCGGGATTTTATTTACCTGGGGCTGAGCGGGCTGCTGGGGATAGCGCTGGGCGATACCCTTTTCTTCATGGCGCTGATGAACCTGGGGCCGCGGCTGGCGCTGCTGCTTGGGGCGCTGGGGCCCGTGTTCACGGTGGTGATGGCGCTGCTTTTCCTGGGCGAGCGGCCTTCCCTCCAGGTCTGGGGCGGCATAGCGGCCACGCTGGCCGGGGTGAACTGGGTGATCTGGGAGTCGGTGCCAAAGGAAGCTGTCGAGCGCGGCCACCGGATGAAGGGTATCTGGTACGGTGTGCTCTCCATTTTCTGCAATTCGGCCGGCATTATCCTGGCGAAGGCGGGCGTTTCTTCCGTCTCGGCCCTTGAGGGCAGCTTTATCCGGTTCTTCTGGGGGATGCTCGGGCTGCTGGCCGCCGGCGTGTTCGCCGGTCAATTGAAGGCCTGGCTGGCGCCGTTCAGCGACAAGGGCCGGATGCGGCTGCTGATGTCGGCGGTGCTGGTGGCCATCTTCGGCGGCTTCTGGATGTTCATGCTGGCGCTGAAACACATCGACGCGTCCGTCGCGGTGGTCCTCAACGAAACCGCGCCGCTGTTCGTTCTCCCGATGGCCTGGTTCATGCTGAAAGAAAAGATCTCCCCCCGCAGCATCGTCGGCGCCGTCATAGCCGTAGCCGGCATTGTCCTGATATTCATTAACTGAGCGCTTGATCCGGCAGCAGCGGCGGCCGCAGGGTTTTGCGGCAAGCCGGCTGGCCGGAACTATTGTTTTATTTTAAGCCCAGAACATCAGGCGGTCGAAGAAGAGCAGGAAGCCGACCCCTATCAGCAGCGCGCCTGCGACTATCTCAACGTAGCGCAGCGCGCTTTTGAACTTGCCGATAAAAGTGAAGAACCGGGCCGTCAGGAAAGCCGCCAGTATGAACGGCACGGCCATCCCCATAGAGTAAACGAACAGGAGCGACACGCCTTTGGTGGCGTTGCCCGAAACAGCCGCCATGCTCAGTATGCCGGCCAGTATAGGCCCTATGCAGGGCGACCAGCCCAGCGCGAACGCGAAGCCCATAAGGAAAGAGCCCGCCGTTCCCCCGCCCAGCGTGCCCATCGACGCGCGTTTTTCATAGTTCAGCAGCCTGATGTTGACCAGGCCCGTCATATGCACGCCCAGCAGGACCATTACCACGCCGAAGACCTTCTGCAGCGCTTCTTTATGCGAGGTCAGCAGGTCGCCGATGGACGAAGCCGCGGCGCCCATTACGGAAAAAGCTATGGAGAAGCCGGCGGTAAAGAGCAGTGCGTGCAGCACCGTTCTTTTGACGGCCACTTTCGAGTCGCCCTTCAGTATGTCGCTCGCGGAGTAGCCGGACAGCATCGAGAGGTAGCCGGGCAGCAGCGGCAGCACGCAGGGCGAGAAAAATGACGCCAGCCCGGCTCCGAACGCAGTAAGATATTGGACCATATTCTCCGCCCGGGGCCCGCCGCCCCGGTTCACGCGCAGCCGCGCCTATTTTTGTTTCTTGTCCTTTCCGGCCGCGGGGGTTTTCTGTTTCTCTTCTTTTTTCAGCTCTATTTTGAAAATATCCACGTCGCTGAACCCGGTGCCCTGCAGGTGGAACAGCACGCCGTATTTCCTGCCGGCCGCGTCCTTGAAGGACGCCGTGACTATCTTGGTGTTCTCCGCCCCGTCCTCGACTTTTTCCAGGACGGAATCGAGCTTCAGCTTGAGTATCTTTTTCGAGGCGGAGTTCTCAAGCAGGAAAGCGCCCTTGAGGGTTACATCTTTCTTTATGTAGTCCCCTACAAAGCCGACCAGGTCCTCGTCGGATTCCTGGATCTGCGCCTGCGAATCGTCCTCGTCCGCGGCGTCTTCGGTCTTGACGGTGTCAGTGGACAGCACAACCTCCGACGGGTCCTCGTCCACGAGGGCCGCTAAAGCCGCCCCTGGCGCGGCGCAGAGCAGGGCCGCGATAAGCGCCGCGGCTGCGCTGGCAGAAAATATGGTTTTCATCATTTCCTCTTTTTAGAATAGCAGACTATCTTCATCGCCGGCCTTTCCGGCTCCGGCCAGTGGGCCGTTTCCACGGAGCGCATCACGTCCTTCCAGCAGCCGCGGCTTTTCAGTATCAGGTCGCAGACATCCCGAACCGCGCCTGCGCCGCCTTCCTTTTCCGTCACCAGGTGCGAAACCTTTTTCACTTCCAGCAGGGCGTTCCTGGGCGCGCAGGCCAGCCCGGCCCTTTTCAGCACCGGGATATCGGTGATGTCGTCGCCTATGTAGGCCGTTTCTTCGGCGCTGAGGCCGGTGGCCTTTAAAATCTCCGCCAGCGGGTCCAGTTTGGACAGGAAGCCCTGGTAGACGTAGCTCATGCCGAGGCCCCTGGCCCGCTCCTCGGTGCTCGGGGACTCGCGGCCCGTGATGACGCCGGTCAGCACGCCGAAGCGGTTCAGCAGCCGCAGGCCGATGCCGTCCAGCGAATGGAAGGCCTTGAATTCCACCATCCTGCCGCCGGGGCCCGGCAGGAAATACATCCTGCCGTCGGTCAGCACGCCGTCCACGTCCATCAGGAGCAGCTTAATCTTTTTCGCCCTGGCGATATTGCCCGCAGTGCTCATCGGTTCTCCTATTGCACCCGCTGCTTCCAGCTTTCGGCCAGTTCCAGCTCGCGCTTGCGCTGCGCGTAGTTCTTCGGCACGGGCCCCGTGTACTTGAAGAAGAACCAGTTGATGGTCTCTTCCAGCCACTGGTGCAGCGGCCCGGTGCTCCAGCCGAAGGCCTTCTCGGCCTTTGAAATATCCGTTATGAAATCCGCCGAGCCGGAAAAAGGCGAGGCCTCGGACTTGAAGGCGTTCTCCTTCAGCCAGCCGTGTTCCGGGTACAGCAGCTCCGGCTCCTTGTGCATTATGCGGGCCGAGAGCTTTACCAGGTCGTCCAGCGAGATGACGGCCGAGTCGCCGAAATTGAACGCCTGGCCCGGGATATCCTTGCCGGAAACGGCCAGTTCGAAGGCGCGCGCCAGGTCTTTGGAGAAGATATACCGGGCGGAGACGGTGGCGTTGGGCAGGAACAGCGGCCC
>CAZJUL010000008.1:6357-17043 GCA_964549095.1 uncultured Elusimicrobiaceae bacterium | reverse complement strand
TAGGAATAGGCCCTTAAAGTGGGATCGCCGGGGCCTATGACCACGGGCGGCCGGATGATAACGGAGGGAAAGCTGGAATTCCTGTAGGCCTCGAGGAATACCTGCTCCGCACCGTATTTGCCGGCGGCGTAGGTATAGTAAGGCGAATCTTTCAGCGTTTCTTTCGGCTTCAGCAGCTCGGTCTGGTTTTCCCTGAACGGTGTTGAGGCCCCGTCCAGTATGGAATATACCGACGCGGAGCTGGTGGCGATGTAGAGGCCGGTCCTGCCGCTGAAAACCTTGACCGCCTTGCGCGCGTCCTCTGCCGTGAAGCAGATATTGTCTATTATGACGTCCCAGGTTCGGGTGGACATCCGGACCAGGTCCATCTCCACGGTCCTGTCGCCGCGGTGCTGCCGGATATCCAGGGCCAGCCCGTCCACCGGGCAGCGCCTGGAAAAAACCTCCACCTCGTTCCCGCCTTTTAAAAGCAGGTTGGCCGTCTCTTTGCCGAAAAAGCTGGTGCCGCCGAGTATCAGTATCTTCATCAGCAGATAGTATATAAATTTTTCGCGGACTTTCTCCAAATCCGCGCGCCGCCGCCCCTCCCCGTTCCCGTGCCGCGTTGAAAAGGTAGCAGGTACCTTTTGGTTGTTTAGGCGATTGAAGGTTAACACAGGTTAACTTGTGGGTTTGGATGGCCAGAGGGCTTCTTTTTGGGGAACCCTTGCGTTCCCGGTATAATCTGCTATAATCTTTTTAGGTTAACACAGGTTAACATCAGGCTGATATTATGGCTGAAGCAAGCCCTTTTCTTTCCATTCCCGAGGCGGCCGCCAGGCTGGGCGTCACGCGGATAGCCGTTTTTAAAAAAGTGAAAAAAGGACAGATCGCCGCGATAAGGATAGGCAGGAACTGGGCGATACCCGTTTCAGCGCTTGAAACAAAAAAACCGGCCGAAAAACCCGCGGTGCGGCCGCAAACGGCCCCGCCGCCCGGGGCCGCCGCAATTAAGTCCCCCCCGCCGGCCAAACCAACAGAGCGAACTGTTTTTAAGGCAGAAAAGAATAACCTTGAGGATATGGGCTGGGACTGACCGACCGGGAACGGTTACTGCCAGACGGGGGAGAAAGCCAGGAACCGCGCCAGCGGGAATTCCGTATAGGGCTTGTCGTCGGTGACTTCCGGGTAGGCCGCCGTGTCGGCCAGCACATTGTCGGTGTTCATCAGCCTGTGGGCCGCTATAAATTCCGCCGAGACTTCCGGTATATCCAGCCGCGACCGGCCCCTTTTGATCCTGGCTTCCAGCGTTTTGGGCGACATATCCAGCTCGGTATTGGAGCCCAGGGCCAGGAAGCCGGGGTTTTTGGGGAAAGACCAGACATTCACGAAATGGAACTCCGCTTTAAGGCTCTTCAGTATCATGAAATAATCGCTTTCGAAGCAGGGCTTCGGTATCCAGAGGCTCAGCACCCCGCCGGCGGAAAGCCTCTTCCGGGCCAGCCGGAAAAAGTCCCGGCTGTAGACATTGACCGCGCCGGAGCTGTAAATGGGCGGCGTCACGTCCACCACAATGGCGTCATAGATCTTCTTGGTCCGCAAAAGCTCGTTGCGGCCGTCGTTCAGGATCACCGTGAATTTGTTCCGCTTCAGCAGTTCCCCCCAGAGCGGCGTGAAGAGCGGGCCCGCCTCGGCCACGGCGGGCACAAGCTCCGCCACGTCCACGTGCGCCCGGTGCATTATGCCGGAGCGCAGCGCGCTGCCGGCCCCCAGCCCTATCACGAACATCTCTTTCGGGTCCTGCTGGAAAAGCAGCGGGAAATGCGCCATCAGCGCGCCGGCCGGCCCGTTGCCTGAAACCACGAACCCGTTGATATAAAGGTACTGGGCCGCCCCTTTTTCGGCGAAGCAGACGGTGACCGCCCCGGCTTTATCCTCGGCGTGGAACATAATTTCGCCGGGCCTGTTGCGCATTATCCTGCGCTCTATTATGCTGAAGACGGGGTCGGGTACCAGGAAGGCGGCCAGCGCCGCTATCACGGGCAGCGCTATCCACGCGCTATAGCGGCGCTTTACCGCTTCCCCGCCCATCCAGGCCAGCATAGCCCCGGTAAGGGCCGTAAGCACGGCGGTAAAGATAAAGCTGAACTTGGTGCCCAGCTCCGGTATCAGGATAAAGCCGAGCCCCAGCGCGCCGGCAATGGCGCCCAGGGTATTGGCGGCGTAGAGCGAGCCCACGCTTCCCCCCACCCTGCCGGACAGCTTCACGCCGGCCCCGACGGCAATGGGAAAGAAAAAGCCCATTACCAGCGTGACCGGCAGTATGATGAGCGCCGACCAGCCGAACAGCGCGAGGACATCCGAGGCCTGCGCCAGCGGCGTATAAAGGTATTTTATGTCCACCGTATTGCGCCCTATGAGCCAGAAGGCGCAGAAGCCGGCCAGCGCAAGGGCGGAGGCCAGTGCCTGCGCCCTCGCCAGGGCCTCGAAGGGGGCGTCCACGGGAGGCGGCCTGCGCACGGCGTAGAGGCTTCCCAGGGCTATGCCGGCCAGGTACATGCCGAGCATAGCCGAAAACGCGTACACGGAGTTGCCCATGGCCAATATGAGCAGCCGGGACCACAGCACCTCAAGCCCCAGTGCGGAAAAACCGGACAGGGCCAGTATCCAGGCCAGTTTCCGGTAGCCGCTTTTATCCCCCTCTGCCGGTTCCGGGGCCGCTTCCGGCTCCGCGGCGGAGGTTTCCTGCGGCCGCGCGGCGAATATCCGCAGGGCTATCAGCATATTGATAGCCGCGCCTGCGAACACGGAAGCCGTTTCCCCCAGGTGGCCTATCAGCAGGAAGCCGGCGAGAAGCACCCCGGCAACCGCGCCGAAGGTGTTAAGCGCGTAAAGTTTCGACAACTCCCCCCCGGCTTCGCGGGGGCCGCGGGCCAGGTAGCCGGTTAAAAGCGGCAGGGTGGCGCCCATCAGGACGGTGGGCGGCAGCAGCACCGCCCCGGCGATGGCGACCCGCAGGGCGCCGCGTCCCAGCGCCGCCCCGGCGCCTGCTCCCGCGGGCAGCAGGCCGGCCATCAGCTCCGGCAGGTTTATCATTAATATCGTGGCGCCCGCGGCCAGGCAGCCGACGGAAAGCTCTATCCAGGCGTAGCACCTGAGCGGGTTTCGGACCGCGTCCGATTTCCTGCCGGCCAGCCAGGCCCCAAGCGCCAGCCCGCCCATAAAGACGGCCAGGGCCGTGCTGGTGGCCTCTATGGTGGTGCCGAAAACTCTTATCAGCATCCTGAACCACACGGTTTCATAAATGAGGCCGCTCACGCCTGAAAGGAAAAATAAAAAAGGGATGTTCATGCCGCTGTCAGTTCTTTCCGTCATTTATAACCTCGTCCGGATATTGTAGGAAATTTCCCCTCTCCCGTGCGGGAAAACGCGCGGCGGGTGATTTGCTTCCATAAATTAAGTATACTTATTGGCGATATGAAAGATAATTTACCGGAAGACATCGACAAGCTGCTCAAGTCGGTGAAATCCAAGTATCTCGGAGGAAAGAACATGGAAAAAGATATCATTGGTAAGGTTACATCCGCCATCGTGGTCGTGGCCCTGGTGATCCTCGGCTTCACCTCGTACTTCGTCGTCGAGCCGGGCGAAGTGGCCGTGAAAACGCGCCTCGGCAAAGTGATCGGTTCCTACGAAGAAGGGCTGCATTTCAAGATGCCCCTCATCGAGTCCATAATCAAGTTCTCCATACAGATACAGCGCGCCGACATTAAGACGCAGGCCTTTTCGAAGGACCTGCAGACGATGACCGTGCACCTGGTGGTCAACCACCGCATACAGAACGGCACCGTGGTCAGCATTTACAGGAACCTCGGCCCTAACTATGTCGGCACCATCGTCGACCCCATAGTGCAGGAGATCTTCAAGTCCATCTCGGCGAAATTCTCCGCCGAAAAGATCATCGCCGACAGGAACGTCCTCGTCGAAGAAGTGAACAGCGTCGCCAAGGAAAAGCTGATGAAGCAGGAGATCATCGTTACCGATATCTCCGTCGTGGACCTGGACTTCACCGACCAGTTCCTGCGCGCCGTAGAGGATAAGCAGGTGGCCGACCAGCAGGCCCAGATGGCCGGCAAGCTCGTCGAGAAAGCCAAGCGCGACGCCGAGCAGCAGATAGCCAAATCCCGCGGCGAAGCCGAAGCCCTGCGCATGCAGCGCGAGCAGGTTACCCCCCAGCTCATCGAGCTGCGCAAGGTGGACGCCCAGCTTAAAGCCATCGAGAAGTGGAACGGCGTGCTGCCCGGCTATGTCGGCGCCGGCGTTCCGTTCATCTCCATCGAGAAAAAGTAATAGCGCCCCGCGGCGTGTTTGCGCAAAGGCCCGGACTCGGCTCCGGGCCTTTTGCTTTTCCCTCCCCCCGACCAAAATTAATAAAATTAAAATAGGTGTTGACAAAGTTGATATATTGTGTTATACTTTCAATATAGTGATTAACACATTGATTATATTAAAGGATAGATTAATAATATGAACATTCCTTATAAGTGTCCGTCCTGCAGCGGCAAGGTGATAGTGACCGAACTTTGCTGCGATGAGTGCAAGACTTCCATCAAGGGAAATTTTGAGCTGCCGGAACTGGCCTGCCTGAACGAAGAGGACGACCGCTTCTTGAAAACCTTCCTGGCGGCCAGGGGCAGCATAAAAGAAATGGAGCGCTGCCTGGGCATCTCCTACCCGACGGTGAAATCGCGGATGGAGGCCCTGCTGGCCAAGCTCGGCCTGGGCCAGCTGCAGAGCGAGGCGAAGCGCCGCCGCCTGGAGATAGTCGAGAAACTGGAAAAGGGGGAGATCCCCGCGCAGGAAGCCATAAAGCTGCTGAACGAGCTTGAAAAATAAGCGGGGGGAGACAAACATTATGAACGAAGAAAAAATGAAAATACTGAAAATGCTCGAGGAGAAAAAGATCTCCTCGGCCGAAGCGATGGAACTGCTGGAAGCTCTGGCCCGGCTGGAGGGGAAAGAGAGCCGCGCGGCAAAAAGCGGCGGCCGCTTCCTCAGGATTCGCGTCTACGAGAACGGCTCGCCCGAGGCCAAGGTCAACGTGAACATCCCGATAGCCTGGTCCAAGTTCATGGCGCCCTTCATAGAACAGAAGATAGGTCAGAAGCTGCGCGACAAGGGCTACGAGCTGGATACGGAGAAGATACGCGAAGCCCTGGAGGCCGGGGATGTGGGCAAGATAATAGATATCAACGACGGCGGCAATAAGGTGGAAATAGCCATAGAATAACGGTACGGGGAGGATACAATGATAGCATTCAGCCTGAGAAAGTTCTTTTGGGGCCTGCTGATAATAGGGATCGGGGCCCTTATCTGGGCGTACAACTACGATATGATCGCCATTTCCTTTAAATTCTCAAGGGATTGGCCTGTGTTTATCATAGCCATAGGCCTGGTAAGCGTTTGGAAGGCGGTTTTCGGCCGCCACTGGTGGGCGAAGTCCGGCTGTGGCGCGAACGATAAAATACCATCAAAGGCCCGGAAGATCCTGGAAGACCTGGAAAAGGGCGACATAAGCGCGGAAGACGCCGCCAAAAGGATGGATGACTAGCTGAAAAACTGGACGATTAAAAAGTTTTCATGTGAAAACAAATGCCGGGTTTTCGGGGAGGGGTGAAAAACACCATGAAAGCTTTTTGGGGCATAAAAGCGGTCAAAAAAGCCGATTCCGGGCTGTTTTGTATACCACGGATACAGCGGTAAACCCTTATAATAGAGCCGGCTGAATAGTTTTCACGTGAAAACAATTCGTATTTGTCCCCCAAGGGGGAATTTGACGAAACTTGATAAATGGTATACAATAGACAAGGCGGAAACACGGTCTTTCCGCCAAACGCATATATATAAGGATGGCATATGGCTGAAATAGTGGCAATAGCGAACCAGAAGGGGGGAGTGGGCAAGACCACTACCGCCATCAACCTGGCGGTGGCGCTTGCGGCTTTCGATTATGAAACCCTGCTGATAGACTTTGACCCGCAGAGCAATTCCACCTCGGGCCTGGGCGTGGACACCGCCAAGAACAACGCGAACATCTACGATGTGATCCTTGGCCGCGCCACCCCGGAATCAGCCGTCAAGCAGACTTCGGTGGAGTGGCTGGACATCATCCCCACCACCCATAACCTGGCCGGCGCCGAGATAGAGCTGGTGCAGGAATTCTCCAGGGAATCGGTGCTGAAGCGGTCGCTGGAGAAGCTCCGGGATATGTACAAGTTCATCATACTGGACTGTCCTCCCTCGCTGGGGCTGCTGACGGTCAACGCTCTCACGGCCGCCGATTCCGTTATGACCCCGGTGCAGTGCGAGTTTTATGCAATGGAGGGGCTGGCCTACTTCGTGAACACCGTCGAGAAGATCCGCTCGGCCCTGAACCCCGGCCTGAGGATAGACGGCGGCGTCATCACGATGTACGACGCCCGGATAAACCTCGCGAAAGAGGTGCAGAAAGAGATCTCCAAGTATTACGGCGACAAACTCTACAAGACAGTGATACCGCGCAATGTGCGGCTGGCGGAGGCTCCGAGTTTTGGCCAACCCATCTTTGTTTACGACCCCAGTTCCCGCGGCGCGCTGGCCTACAAGAACCTGGCGCTGGAGTTCCTGGCGCGGCGGGGGGTAAACATCGACACCTACAGGGAATCCAGTCTTTACGTTGTTGAAGATTCCCAGGTGGACTACGATTTCGGCGGTTGATAACTCTCAATTAAAGTGTCAAAAATCGGATGTAAAAAACGCAAATAAGCCATATAATATAAGCACTATTTGCGTTATCAACAGGACTAACCGGAGGAGCAATGAGACAGGCATTAGGAAAAGGCATAGACGCGCTGATATCCAAGGTCCAGAATAACAATATTTCCGAAGAATCGGTGCAGAAGATCCCCGTCAACGACATACGGCCCAACAGCCGGCAGCCCCGGCGCCACTTTGACGAAACGGCGCTGGGCGAACTGGCGCAGTCCATAAAGGAGCACGGCCTGCTGCAGCCCATCCAGGTGACGCAGGACGAAGGCGGCGGCTACGAGCTCATTGCCGGGGAACGGCGCTGGCGCGCCTGCAGGACGGCCGGGCTGAAAGAGATAGACGCTATCGTGAAGAAGGGCCTGACCGAACAGCAGAAATACGGCCTCACCCTCATAGAGAACATACAGCGCGAGGACCTGCGGGCCATAGAGACCGCGCTGGCCTACAGGCAGCTGATGGACGATTTCGACATCACCCAGACCGAGATAGGCAGGAAGCTGGGCAAATCCAAATCCGCCGTCTCCAACACCCTGCGGCTGCTGGAGCTGGACGAGGAAATACAGAAGGCCATACAGAGCGGGACGATAAACGAGGGCCACGCCCGGGCGCTGCTCTCCATCCCCGATAAGGCCAAGCGGATGGAGGCCTACGAAAAGATCCTCACCGAAAAATTCACCGTCAGGGACGTGGAGGATTTCGCGAAGGGCTTCCACGCCCGGCGCCCCAGGACCAAGACCTCCGCCAGCTCCAGGCGCCGGACCCCCGAAGTGGCGGACATAGAGGGCCGCCTGGAGAAGCACCTCGGCACCAAGGTAGAGATCGCTCCCGGGGCCACCCCGGAGAATGGTAAAATAATCATTCATTATTATTCGCTGGACGATTTCGACAGGTTAACACGGATTCTTAAAAAGTAACACGCAAAGCGACACATGAAGACGCTGCTCACTCTGCTGCTGTTGCTGCTGGCCGGCCCCGCCGGCGCGCAGGCGCCCGACGAGAAAGCCGCCGCCGTCAAGCTGCTGCCGGTGCCTTCCTACCGCGCGCTGGTGCAGGATATGAGCCGCTTCTACATGTACGCCAACGGCGGCTTCAACGCCGACTGGTACGTGGGCTACAACAACTGCTGGATAATCCGCCTGCCGCCGATGAGCGTCGGGCAGTACGCCAAGGCCTTTATCGGCGCCAAGATCGGCCGGGCCAAGATCGCCTCCTGGCCGATGTCCTGGGACAAGACCGTGGTCCCGGGCAAGATCTACCTGGCCATAAACCAGGACCCGGTGTTCAACTCCGACCACATGTATTTCCTCGTCGCGAGCTCCGATCTCCCGCTGGAGCCGCTGCCCAACGATTCGCTGGACGGGACGGATTCCGCGCAGTGGTTCTGGACCGAGATCCCGCTCTCCAGGATCTCGGCGGAAAAGCCGAACTACCTGGCCGCCTGGTCCTCCTCGCGCTATTTCACGGCCAGCTCCAGCGCCCCCATCATCGCGGCCGCCCAGTCAGACGACACCGTCGAGAACGTCTGGCTTAACCGCGCCATACGCGGCAACCCGCCGGGCGGAGAAGGCGTGCTGGAAACGCCCATCTCCGGCCTTAAGCCGGCGATGGCCATAAAGCTGGTGCCCAAGAACGATTACAGGGTCATAATAAAGGGCTTCCAGGCCGAGATGGAGGGGGACAGGGTGCTGGTCTCCTTCTCCGCCATCGGCGAGGACATACGCGCGGCGTGGCTGGAGCTTTCCTACGACAAGTTCGACTGGCAGAAGGTCAGCCGCCTTATGTTCCGGGCGCCGTTCTTCATGTCCTTCACCCGCGAACAGCTTTCCAAAGACATGTTCTATATGCGGGCGGCTGCCGTGGACGCGCTGGAGAACACCGGCTATTCCAAGGAAATAATAATCCCGGCCGCCCCGTTCGAGCCGGAAGCTACGGAGTGATAACGATGACAGGAAAGATAGATGTAGCGGTGGTAGGCGCTTCCGGAATGGTGGGCGGAGAGCTGCTTGAACTGCTTGAAAAAAGGAAGTTCCCCGTGGGGAACCTCCTGCCTTTCAACTCCGGCAGGAAAGCCGGGGCCGTTACCTTCCGCGGCAGGAGATACGCCTGCCGCAAGCCTTCCCTGGCCGCGCTTAAGAAAGCCGGCCTGGTCTTTTTCGTTTCCACCGACGAGGTATCCGGGCGCTTCGCGAAAAAGCTGGCCGCGGCCGGCGTCTGGTGCATAGACGATTCTTCCCGCTTCAGGCTGGACAGGGGCGTGCCGCTGGTCATCCCCTGCGTGAACGCCGCCGAAGTGAAGTCCGGCCGCCGGCTGATAGCCGGGCCCAACTGCACGCTTACCGGCGCCGCGGTGGCGCTGCACCAGATCCACAAAAAGTTCGTGATAGAGGAGCTCCGCATTTCCACCTACCAGGCTGTCTCCGGCGCCGGCAAGAGCGCCATGCGCCAGCTTGAGGCGGAGCTGGCGCATTATCTGAAGCGCGGCTTCGTGCCCGACCTGAAGGACAGGAAGTTCCCGCACCCGATAGCTTTCAATCTTTTCCCGCAGGTGGGGGGATTCGACGGGAAGGGGGTTTCCGTCGAAGAGAACAAGGTGATGGCCGAGCTGCGCAAGATCTGGTCCTCGCCCGCCGTGAAGATAAGCGTCACCGCCGTGCGCGTGCCGGTGCTGCGCGGCCACAGCCTCAGCGTGTGGGTGAAGACCCGCCGGCCGTGGACGCTGGCCGCCCTGCGCGCCCTGCTGGCCCGCTCCCCCGAAGTGGAATTTTTCAGCGACCCGTACAAATACCCCACCCCGTTAAAGGCCGTGAAAACTTCCGGCGTGAAGGCGGGCCGCCTGAGGGCCTCCGGCACCGCCCCGCGCGAGTTCCAGCTCTGGATAGTGTCGGATAACCTTTACATAGGCGCGGCCCTTAATTCCGTTGAGATAGCCGAACACCTGGTGAAACATGGACTTCTATAAAACCGCCGTGGTAATTTGCCTCTTCTGCTGCCTGGCCGCCTGCGGCAAAAAGGAAGCGGAGCAGCCCAAAAAAGATACGCCTGCCCCCGGCCTGCAGGTTACCGGCGACAACGCGGCCGGGTCCGGCGCCGCCGCTTCGGAATTCCCGCCCGCTCCCCCTCAGGTCCAGCAGAGCGCCCCGGCCGAGTACGTAAAAGATCTGGCCAGCGACGCGGAAAAAGCCAAAGCCGCCAGAAAAGCCCTTGAAATAGTCGAGCAGGAGCGGCTGAAGGCCATACAGCAGGCCAACAGCGGCAACTGAAATGCCATCCGAGCCGGCGACTTTTACAAGCATGGCCCCGCTTATCGGGATCGCGGCTATACTTCTCGTCATCATCGCCGCCGGCCGCTATTTAAAATATAAACGAAAAAAGGAGCTGGAGCGGCTGGCCTTTTCATCAGGCTGGTCTTTCGATATGCGCGCGGCCGGGCTCCCCGACTTTGAAACCGGCGGCCTGCCCGCCCTCAGGCGCGGCTATCCGGGGGAATTCAGCAGCCTGGTTACCGGCGCCGGCGCGGGTGACCTCTTCCTTGTCGAGTATACCTATATAACCCGGGGTTCCAGCGGCCGCCGCGGCGTCTACAAAAATTTCACCCTGGCCCTGTTCCTGCTTCAGCGGGAACTTCCACAGTTCGAGATGCATCCCGCGGATTTTGCGGAAAAGCTGGACGTGCCGCTGGACGCGCGCGACATAGAGATCACCGCGTTTCCCCTGTTTTCGAAGCTCTACAAAGTCACTGGCCGGGAAGAGTCGCCCGTGCGCGCCTTCTTTACCTCGCGGCTTACTGCCTTCCTTGAACGGAATCCCCGCTGGCGCATCCAGGCCGATGGACGGACCCTGATGGCTTTCAAAGACGAAACTCTGGTTCCCGTCGCCGACTACCCGCTCTTCGTGGAAGAG
>CAZJUL010000008.1:3265-6347 GCA_964549095.1 uncultured Elusimicrobiaceae bacterium | reverse complement strand
GGACGGCAGGTAAACCCCGCATAAAAGAACAGGCTGCCCGCTTAAAACGGACAGCCTGTTCTTTTTTTTCGCCATCCCGGCGAAGCCTGCCCCGTGGTTTGACACGGGGGCCGGGATCCAGTCAGTCTTACGCCGGGGTGACCGGCGGAACGGCCGGGGGAACCGCCGGCTGGGGCGGGACCGCCGCGACCGCCGGGGCCGCTACGGGGGGAACAACAGGCTGTACCGGCGGAACCTGCGCCTGCGGCGCCGGCGCCGCGCCGGCCGTTGTCCCCATCCTGGTGGACCACACCGAACCCAGGCCCAGCAGCACGCCGAAGGCCATCACTATAAGCCCCGCCAGCGTCAGCAGCCAGCCCAATATAGGCAGCGCGTGCCCGATAATAAGTATCCCGGCCAGCAGCGCGTAGCCCACGCAGACCTGCGCGATGAGCGAGGCGGGCGGCTGGTGCTTTATCCCTTCGAAGAACCGCTTCGCCAGCACCAGGCTGAAACCGCAGAAGCCCAGCACCTTGGCCGCCGCCAGGAACAGCAGCGCGAACGGGATGAGCGGTATGCCCAGTATGGAAACAAGCATCAGCAGCAGCGCCGGGAACAGCGCCATCACTATAAGCGCGCCAATGCCCGCCGATTTCCAGAAATTCGCCACCATCTCGCGGCCGACGGTCTCCACATTTTTAGGGAAGAAGAGAGCCGGCAGGACCAGCAGCAGCGCGCCCAGCAGGAACATCGAAGACAGTATCACCGCTCCCGCGCCTACCAGCCCGCCCGCCATCAGCGGGTTAGCAAATCCGTTGTGCGCCTTGGCGGAACCGCCGGCGAACCGCATCAGCGGCGGCATCACCCGCTTGAGCATATTCGGCGTCACGGTGTTCATCTGCCCGTTTATGTTCACGCCCGCCGACTGGTCCACGCGGCCGCCCACCGTGGAAACGTCGCCCTGCACGGTGGCGCCCGGCTTGAGCGTCACGTTGGAGCCTATCGCCACCAGGTCGCCCTCTATCAGCCCGGAACTTTCCACCGTTGCCCCCACTGAAACCAGGTCGCCGCGCACGGAGCCGGTAAGCGCCACCGGCCCGCCGAAAGAGACCAGGTCGCCGGACACCTTGCCTTTGATGGCTACCGGACCGCCCAGCGAGACGCAGTCGCCCTGCAGTACGCCCAGAACCGTAATAGACCTGTCCGTCACCACATCGCCGCGCAGGGTTTCCCTTTCCCCTATCACCACGTCGGCGTGGCTCACATCGTAGCTCTTCGGCCCGCTCCACTTGGCGTGGCCCGCGGCGAACAGCCCCAGCGTCAGAGCGCCGGCCAGCAGTAAAGACCCCTTCGATATTTTAGTTTTCATATTATCTCCTTATTATGGCGCCCCGGTCCGCGTAAGCGCGGCGCCCGGAAAGCGCAAAGATCACGGCCCCTGCCAGCAGCGTGGCAAGCGCCAGCCGCGGCAGCAGGTACAGCCCGCCGGCCTTGTCCACCAGCACGGCCTTGCCCAGGCTCAGGTAACGCAGCAGTTCCATCGCGAAGAAACCGGCCTTGAGCGCGTAAAATTTCAGGCCGGACAGAAGCGCCCGGGGCTCGGCAAGCAGCGGCAGTATGCTGTCCATATAGGAAACGGCCAGGAACAGCGCCGTGAAGACGGCCGCGCCCAGCCAGCAGGCGGCCACGGTCCCGGCCACGCCTTCGGCCCAGACCAGCCAGGCCGCGGGCCGCGCCGGCTGAACCGCCGCGACAAGTTGCGCCATGACCCGCCTGTTAAAATCCGCGGGCAGGGTATAATAAGGAAGCCCGCCTATCAGCTTCGCCAGGTCCGCGTCGTTCATTTCGCTTTTCATAATATGCCCCGTCAATTTAGAATACGGAAACCGCGCAAAAAAGTTTCACCTGGCCGCGGGCTCAGGCCCGGCCAGCGCCTTGAGCTTTTCCCGCATAAGCGCCTTGGCCCGGAACAGCCGTATCTTGACCGTCCCTTCGGGTATACCCAGCGCCTGGGCCATCTCGCGGCCGGAAAGGTTCTCGCGGTACTGCAGCAGCAGCGCTTCGCGGTAAAGGGGGGGCAGGGAAGCCAGCAGTTTCTCCGCCTGCTCCTGCTGCAGCTTCAGGCCCACCGCCTCTTCCACCGAATCCGACTTATCCTCTATCTCCAGCGGCGCGTCCTCGTCGTCTATGGAAAGGGCCTGCGGCTTGCGGGCGCGCAGGAAATCCACGCAGGTATTGTGCGCTATCCTGAAAAGCCAGGTCAGAAAGGGATAGGAAGGGTCGTAGGTGTCCAGCTTGCGGAAGGCCTTGATAAAGGTTTCTTGGGCCAGGTCCTCCGCGTCCTGCGGATTTCCCGTCATTCGGATAATAAGGCTGAACACCTGGTTCTTGCAGCTGTCCAGCAGCTCCTCGAAAGCCGGCGTGTCGCCGCCGAGGCAGCGCTTTACCAGCAGCGCGTCGTTTTCGTTAGCCATATTTGCCGCTCTGTATAATACTACGAAATTAACGGCCGCCCGGTTTCAATTCACCTGCTGAAGTCTCAAGCATTGGGGACACATCTTGCCGCAAGGTATGTCCCCGACTCTAAAGGGCCTAAGAGCGGCTGGGCCCTTAGGCCCGTGACACTTTTAGTGCTGTGTAATACAATGTATTACACGGGAATAACAGAGTAACACGCAGAATCTGGAGGAAGAAAATGGAAATCAAAAGCGCGATACTGGCCGCAGCCCTCGCACTCTTCGCCTGCTCCGCCGCCTCCGCCGTTGAAAACCCTTTCGCCTATAACCTGGAAGTCCGGGCCGCTTATTCAGACCCCGCTTTCCAGGATTTCGTGGAAACTTCTTACGGCTACCTCCAGCTCAGCAAGAAGCCCGTTATGCGCGACGCCGTGGCCGACAGCGCCAAACAGATATTCGTGACCATACTCCCCAGGAACGCCGACTACACCGACCTGCTGAAAGAGCTCTCCGCCTCCGCCGGCTTCGTCCTGTACGGCGAACAGACCCTGCACTCCAAGTCCGGCAAGACCGTCCAGCTCTTCGGCTGGGCCCGCGCCGACCGCCTGGCCAGCATCTTCAAGCACCCCGGCGCCGCCAAGGTCTAC
>CAZJUL010000008.1:0-3255 GCA_964549095.1 uncultured Elusimicrobiaceae bacterium | reverse complement strand
GGCGGACTGCGCCCCGCCGGCCCTGCTTTTTTTACCTCTGCACCCTCCGTCATACCGGCGAAAGCCGGTATCCAGTAAATCCCTCCCGACACACCGCTGTCGCGTTCGTCCTGTATGCTATTTACAGGGTGAGGGAGGCAAAGGAGGCGGTATGGAAGAAAAGGAAGAAAACCTTGAAGAGATTCTGCGGAACAACCTGGGTGGCCAATGTTGGTGAACAGGGGACGCTTATCTGAATAACTGATTGCGGGTTCAGCAGGCCGTCCGCCTAATGCGGACGGCTTGTTATTTACGCGACATGATGCTGTCGCGGTGATTGTCTACAATATGGAATGCTCTACCTTTATCTGGATGAAAGCGGGGATTTAGGGTTCGATTTTGTAAATCGCCAGCCAAGCCGGTTTTTTACGGTGGCGGTCCTGGCCGTAAAAGGGCATGAAAACAATAAAGCCGTTGCCGCAGCGGTAAAAGTGACTCTGCGCAGGAAATTAAAAGCCTTACGCGGCCCGGAGTCCGGCGAGTTGAAAGGCAGCAAGTCCGGCCTGGAAATAAAAAAATATTTTTATATAAAAGCGCGGGCTGTCGCTTTTCAACTCTACGCTATCACTCTCAATAAACGCAGGGCGTATCAATACCTTATTGATGACAAGGCCAGGATCTATAATTACATTTCCCGCCTGGTTTTGGATAAGATAAGATTCGAGGATGCCCGCGTGAGGGTGATCTTAACCGTGGATAAAAGCAAGAGCAAGCCGGAGATAAAAGACTTCAACGCCTATATTATCTCCCAGATAAAATCCCGCCTGGACCCCAAAATACCGCTGGAGATATTTCACAGTCTTTCACACAACACTTTGCAATTGCAGGCTGTGGACTTGTTTGCCTGGGGAATATTTAGAAAATATGAAAGACAGGATACGGAATGGTTCTCCGTGTTTAAGGAAAAGATCGAATATGACGGGTTGTATCTGAAGTAAAAGAAAAAGAGCGCGCCTTGCGGGTTAATTAGCCCAAGCTCTGGCCCACCATACGGAGGGAAACGCCTGGAACCGCCCGCACCGGACTTACCGCTCTTCATTAATAGTATATCACCGGGTCGGTTGCCTGTCAAGAAGTCGAATATTTCTACTGGTCAATCCGGGGTGACGGGGGCTATGGGGGAGGTTGCGGGCTTAGGACTGCGTTTTTCGTCCACGGCAAGCGCGGTGATGAAGCCGGCCACGGCCAGCAGCATCGCGGCCAGGAACACGGACTTGTAGCCGTAGGCGGCCCAGAGCAGGCCCCCCAGGATCGGCATTGTCATCGAGACGGCGTGGTCTATGCTGATGCCGAACGAGATGGTGGGCCCGACATCGGACTTGTCCACGGCTATGCGGTTCAGGTAAGTGGTGCGCGCTATGCGCGTGGCGAACATCAGGTTATCCAGCACGTAGAGGAAATACAGCAGCGGCAGGAAAGCCGAGAAGGCGAAGCCGGCGCAGATGCCCAGCAGTATCAGCGCGTCAGCCATGAACATCCTGCGCTCGCCTATGCGGTCGGTCAGCTCGCCGAAGGCCTGGCGGAACACAACGCCGGCCGCGGCGGAGGCCAGCGCCAGCGAGGCCATCCGCGCCGGGCTGGCGCCGTACACGGTGACCAGCACCCACGGCGCGAAGGTCAGGAAGATCTGCTTGCGCGCGCCGAAAAGAATGTTCAGCAGGTAGAAAAGTTTATACGCCCGGCGGAAGACGAAGCGCTTCTTGCCCGGCCGCTCGGTGTCGCCGGCCTCGGGAATGCGCGAGAACAGGTAGGCGGAGATAAGCGAGGCGGCCGCCGCGAAAGTGAAGGCCGCCTTGTAGAGCGCCGGCCCCGCGGCCTTGGCCATCAGCCAGACGAAACCGGCCCCCGCTATGGCCGCGAAATTAGTCATCCCGCTGATCTGCCCCAGCCGCCGTCCTTGCCCGCCTTCCTTCGCGAAGCGCAGGCCCATCACGCTTTCCACGGTCATAAAGAGGTGGCTGCCAAAGCTCCACACCAGCATCCAGAGCAGCATCGGCCGGTAGGCGGGGGAAAGGAAGCCCAGGCCGGCTACGCCGGCGGCGGTCAGCAGGCCGGTAATTATGGCCCAGCGGCGCACGGACAGGGCCGCCAGCAGGCCGGTGACGAAGATGACCAGGGCGCCGGGCAGTTCGCGCGGGAATTCCAGGAAACCGCGCTGCTGCGAGGTGAGGGTAAAGGAATCGTTCAGATAATTATTTAAAGCGGACGAAAGCACGCCCGAGTTCATCCCCAGGAAGAACACGCCCAGCAGAAAGGCCTTGAAAGCCGGGTCGGTGGCGCGCCAGCGGGCCAGCAGGGTGTCGGACTTGTTGTGAACCGCCATTAATTTATAATAGCAAAAATCCCGTTTTCCGTTTCCTGTCATCCCGGCCTCTATAGGGCACGGAGGTCTTGACAACACGATATTATTGTGATATCATATTGATATACCTTAAAGGAGGGATATTATGACTAATGAGATACGCACTACGGCCCTGAACGGCTGGGGAATGCTGTTAGTGAACTTTGCCCTGCTGTTCGCGGGCGTCGGTATTTTCATCTTCGGCGCGAAGGAAGGGACCGCTATCCTTGTCCTCGCCGGCATGGCGACGGTCTTTGCGGCCGTCATTCTCTTCTGCGGCTTCTTCACGCTGCAGCCGAACGAGGCGCGCGTGCTTGTGCTCTTCGGCGCCTACAAGGGCGTGGTGAGGGACAGCGGCTTCTACTGGGCCAATCCGTTCTATTCCCGCGGCCAGGGCGGCGCCTGGGAGAACGAGAGGGGCGTTACCCGGCGCGTGGGCGCGGTAAGCATGAAGATCTCGCTGCGCGCCCGCAACTTCGAATGCCAGAGGCTGAAGGTGAACGACAAGGGCGGCAACCCTATCGAGATCGCCGCGGTGGTGGTCTGGCGCGTGGAAGACGCGGCCCAGGCGCTCTTCGACGTGGACCACTATGAGAGCTATGTGCAGGTGCAGAGCGAGACCGCGGTCCGGCACCTCGCCTCCTCGTACCCCTATGACCACGGCGAGCCGGGCGAGATCACGCTCCGCGGCGGCGCGGACGAGGTCAGCGCCAAACTGCGGCAGGAGCTCCAGGACCGCCTGAAGCGCGCCGGGGTCACGGTGGACGACGCGCGCCTGACGCACCTGGCTTATGCGCCGGAGATAGCCCAGGCGATGCTCCGCCGCCAGCAGGCCGAGGCCGTCATCGCGGCGCGCGAGAAGCTGGTGGCCGGGG
>CAZJUL010000007.1:0-25782 GCA_964549095.1 uncultured Elusimicrobiaceae bacterium | reverse complement strand
CACTTTCGAATCCTCCGGGTACCCGGACGAGCCGGCCGACGGCACCGGCCACATAGACATGTTCATGAAGCTTTTAAACGACCACACCGTACTCATCTCGCTGGCCGACACCGAGCCTTTCAAATCCAATTCCGAGAAGGCGCTGGCTTTCTTCAAAGGCAGGACCGCCCCGGACGGGCAGCCGTACAAGATCCTGACCGTGAAGGGCTGGGATTCCGGCGCCTGGTACACCTATACCAATTCCCTGATAGTCAACAACGTGGTGCTGATGCCTTCCTACTCCGGCAAGACCAAGGAGAACGCGGAAGCCGAAGCCGCCTACAAGGCCGGCATGCCCGGCGTGACCGTTATACAGATAAATTCCGATTCCAGCATTACCGCCGGCGGCTCCATACACTGCGTGACGCAGACCATACCGGCCTTCTCCGGCAGGGACTCTTCCGCGGAAGAGACCGCGGACCTGCAGAAGTTCGAGAGCGTGCCGCTGATCTGGACCCCGGAACCGCTCGGGACCGGCGGCTCGCCGGCGCTGGACCAGCTGCAAAATTCGAAATAACGCCGCGCGCCGCCGCTTGGCGCGCCAAGCCGCTCCGGGCCACCGGCCGGCCGTTCCCGTGCGCCGCCGGGCAGGTTTTGAAGTTTAAACCCAAAAGTTGTAAACTTTCCACTGGCAGCAAAACATCTCTGGCAAAAAGGCTTCGGTCCGCTATAAAATGAAAAACACTATTTTAGTGGTCGGTTCGGTGGCCCTGGACTCGGTGGAGACGATTTACGGGCGTACGAACAGGTGCCTGGGCGGTTCCGCCGTGCATTTCTCGATGTCCGCGTCGCAGTTCGCGCCGGTTAAGATAGTGGGCGTGGTCGGCAAGGATTTCCCGGCCCCCTTCCGCAAGCTGCTGTCGCGCCGCAATATCTGCCTGAAGGGGATGCAGGTGCTGCCCGGCAAGACCTTCCACTGGAAGGGGCGCTACGACAGGGGCCTCAAGAACGCCATAACCATTGCCACCCACCTCAACGTTTTCGAGCAGTTCAAGCCCAAGCTGACGCCCCATCACTGCGAATGCGGCGTCCTGTTCCTGGCCAACATCGACCCCGACCTGCAGTGGGACGTGCTGAAGCAGATGTGCCGGCCCAGCCTGGTGGCCTGCGACACGATGAACTACTGGATCACGCTGAAGAAAAAATCCCTGGTCCGGCTCCTGGAGAAGGTCAACCTGCTTTTCGTTAACGAAGAAGAGGCCCGCCAGCTCACCAGCGAGCACAACCTGCTGAGGGCCGCCCGCATCATCTCGAAGATGGGGCCGCAGATAGTGGTGATAAAGCGCGGCGACAGCGGCGCCATGCTTTTCTACGGCGGCGAAGTTATCTCCATTCCCGCCCGCCCCATAGAAAAAGTGGTGGACCCGACGGGCGCGGGCGATACCTTCGCCGGCGGCTTCATCGGATACCTGGCCTCCTGCCCCGACTGGCGCGATTTTTCCGTGCTGAAGCGCGCGATGGCCTACGGGACGGTGCTGTCCTCTTTCAGCGTCGAGGATTTCAGCGTCAAAAGGACCAGCCGGCTTTCCAGGTCTGACATCAACGACCGGTACAAAAAATACGTGAAGTCCCTTTCGATAGACTAGCCGCGGCGGCAGACGCGTCGTTTTCCCCGGTTAATTATGAACAAGGCTGCAGCCAAAGCGCTCATAACCATACTGGCAGCCGCGGCCTTTTTCGCCGCGCCGCGCGCGCTTGACGCCGGGGACGGCCAGCCGCAGGCCGCGCCCGCTAACCCCGCCTTCCTCCAGTATCTTCAAACGCCCAGGCCCCAGCGCGTAGCCGCCGTTTCGGCCGCGCCGGGGACGGCGCTCGGCTGGGCGCCTTCGCCGCTCCCGGTCCTGTCGGGGCCCCTGACGCCCCCCGGGCCCCAGGTCTCTTACGCCGCCACTTACGACCTGCGCACCCACGGCAAGGTCTCGGCCGTGAGGGACCAGGGCTCCTGCGGCTCCTGCTGGGCGCACGCCGCGCTGGCCTCAATGGAGTCCTACTTTTTAGCCGGCGAGTCGCTCGACCTGTCAGAAGACCACCTGGACCAGAACAGCGGCTTCGACTTCGGTTCCTGCAACGGCGGCAATGACGCCATGACCGCGGCTTATATGACGCGCTGGAACGGCCCGGCGCTGGAAGGCAGCTCCGTCACCGTCAAGCACGCGCAGAACATATTGATGATGTCCGCCCGCTCGGGCCCGACGGACAACGACCGCATCAAGGCGGCCATCCTGGCTTACGGCGCTGTCACCGCGGCGTTCTACTGGGCAAGCGGCTATTATAATTCCACTAACCACTCCTATTACGCCAATATCTCCTCCACCAGCTACAGCAGCAACCACGAAGTCGTGATAGTCGGCTGGAACGACGACTATCCCAAAGGGAATTTCGGCAGCGTCCCGGTGTCGCAGCCGTCCGGCAACGGCGCCTTCATCTGCAAGAACTCTTGGGACACAAGCTGGGGCGAAAGCGGCTATTTCTACGTTTCCTATTACGACGGCGTGTTCGGCCGCGACTATTACACCAGCGTTTTCACGGGCGAAGGCGTGAAGACCTATACGCGGCTTTACGGCTACGACGAGCTGGGCTGGGAGCGGGACTACGGCTACGGTTCGACCACCGGCTGGTACTCGGCCATCTTCACCGCCGCGGGGAACGAAAGCCTGAAAGGCGTGGGCTTCTATACCACCGACGCGGCGGACTATACCGTCTATGTTTACACAGGCGTGACCGCGGGCCAGCCGCGGAGCGGCACCCTGGCCTACACCGGCACCGGCACCGTCGGTTCTCCCGGGCATTACACCGTGCCTATCGGCTTCTTCCCGGTCAATACCGGCGACCGCTTTTCGGTAGTGGTCAAGGCCGTCAACGCCAGCTCCGTTTACCCGATACCGATGGAGGCTAACTGGCCCGGCTTTTCCGGCGGGGCGGCCGCTTCGGGGAACAGCTATATCAGCAGTGACGGCGCTACCTGGACCGGCATGCCGGCCGCGGCCCTGGGCATTACGCCCACCGACGTCAACGTGCAGGCCTACGGCATAACCCAGCCGCCGGAGGGCGTGGTGGAGATGACTGACAACCTTTTCAGGCCGGTGAGCTCCCCGGGTGTCAAATGCAAGGTGAACCTGACCATATTCGCCCCGGGCAGCGTCACCGTAAAGGTCTATACCACGAACGGGGCTTTCGTGAAGACGATCTATAACGGGCCGCAGGCTTACGGCGCGGCGAACTATTTCTGGGACGGGCGCACCGAAAGCGGGGCCATGGCGGCCAGCGGCCTGTACCTTATCAATGTGAAAGGTCCCAATACCAATATAACCGAGAAAGTGGTGCTGATAAAATGAGGATACTGACGGCGCTCGCGGTCCTTTTTCCCCTGGCGGCCCTGCTGGCCGCGCCCGGCCGCGCGTTCGCGGAAGGGGGGCTTACCGGCGCGCCGATACTTACCCGGCCCATAGGCGCCAGGTCCTCGGGGATGGGGCGGGCGTTCACGGCCGTCAGCGGCGGCGGCGAAAGCCTGATGTATAACCCGGCCGGCGCCGGCTTCGTGCAGGGCAACGAGGTCTACCTGTCGTACATGAACGGCTTCGACGGCGGGGCCTATGGGCTGGCCGCGGCGCCGCTGAAACTTAAAACTTTCGTGCTGACACCGGCTTTCCTCTATTATAATTCAGGGACGATGAACCTGAACCTTTCCAACGGCACCGTCGGTTCGGTGACGGCCGAGTCCGACAAGGTCATCATGGTGTCGGGGGCCTTCCAGCCCATGCCGGACCTTGCGGTGGGCGGCACCATCAAATTCACCAGCATAAACCTCGCGGAGACGGCCTCTGCCTCCGCCAAGCATATCGATTTCGGCGGGATCTATCGCGCCACCGAGCGCCTCACCTTCGGCGCGGCCTCGCTGAATAACGGCGACGAGATAAAGTTCGAGTCGCAGGGCTCGCCGGCGCCTTCCACGCTGCGCGCCGGCGCGGCGTATAAGTTCAAGCTCAACCCGCCGAACCTGCTGGACCGCACGGCCGACGTCACCTACAGCGATATAATGGTGACCGCCGACTGGAGCAAGACCGTAAAAGAACGGGCCTATCTCCAGGCCGGGTTCGAGATGAACATGGAAATAGCCAAAATGGTAACGCTGGCCGCGCGCGCCGGCTTCCTGCTGGACAGGGCCCAGGAAGGCCTGACCTTCGGCCTTGGCGTCAAGAAAGATAAATGGACTTTCTCCTTCGGCTACGAGGCGGGCAAGGACATGAACGCCCGCTACCCCGTCTCCATCTCCCGCGAGTTCTGAGAAAAGGGGGACGCTGATGACTAAATGACTAACCGGGTCCTATAACCAGCCTTCGATGCAGTCCGCTTATTTTTCCTAAAAAAATCAAATATGTTTCCGCGACATGATGCTGTCGCGGTGATGCTTTACACTATTGTCAAAGCAAAGGAGGGGCAATTATGCCAAGACAAGCCCGGTTGGACCTGCCAGGCCAGATCTATCATGTGCTGGCCAGGGGGATAGAACGCGGAAGGATATGTATCGATGACTATGATTACGCGGACCTTGCCGAACGCTTCCGCTCCTGGCTTCAGAACAGCGGCGGGAAATGCCTCGCCTGGTGTCTGATGCCCAACCATTTCCATTTCGTCATATTAAGAGGCGACCGGCCGCTTTCCGAGCTGATGCACCATATGATGACCGGTTATGCGGTCAGTTATAATAACAGGCATCAGCGTGCCGGGCATCTTTTCCAGAACAGGTATAAGGCGATACTCTGCGACGCCCAGGAATATCTCGTAGAGCTGGTGCTTTATATTCATCTTAACCCCCTGCGCGCGAAACTGGTAAAGGACCTGGCGGCCCTTGAACGATATAAATGGTGCGGTCATGGTTCCCTGGCCGCAGGTGCGCTTGACGGCATTCTTGACCGGGACGCGGTTCTAGCCTATTTCGGTGATGATGGTAATTTCGCCTTGAATAAATATATGACATTAATGGCGGAAAGGGCGGCGGGCGATGCCCGGAAATTCCTTCCCCATATCGGGCGGCCGCGGAAGCTTGAGGAAAAGGATGACACGCTAGCGGCGGTTGCCTTCAAAGAGAAGGCAGTTCCTGATGCACGCATCCTCGGAAATGAGAGTTTTGTCGAGGCTGTATTGAAAGCCGCCGGAAGGAAGGAGGGGGAAAACCTGAAAAACCGCGCGGAGCTGCTTGCGGAAGTGGAAAAACGCACCGGGGTGCCGCGCGAAGATATATTGGCCCCCAGCCATGAAAGGGAACCGGCGCGCGCCAGGGCGATATATTGTTATTTGTCCAAAGAAAAAGCCGGCGCCTGCGGGTCTGAATTGATGCGGGAACTGAAGATCAGTCAAAGCGGTATTTCAAGGCTGATAGCCAAGGGGCGGAAACTTGCGCGGGAGTTAGTCATTTAGTCATCAGCGTCCCCTTTTTCTTTTCTATAATATAGGTATTCCTTAAAGGTCGCGGCGCCCTTTCGGGGGCGAAAAGGAATAAAAAAGAAAAATTTACCGCGACATGATGCTGTCGCGGTCGTGTTTTACAATATATAGGAAGTACCGGAGGCCAAACCGGCAAATTTGGCATATTTAAAATTCAGTCGGAGGAACTACAATGGGTAAAGAAGAAAAAGACAAGGCGCTGGAAGTGGCGCTGGCGCAGATAGAGAAAAGCTTCGGCAAGGAAGCCATCATGCTTCTTGGCGACAAATCCGCGAAGATAAAAGTGGAGGCGCTCCCCACCGGCGCGCTCTCGCTGGACCTGGCGCTGGGCATAGGCGGGCTTCCCCGCGGCCGCGTCATAGAGATCTACGGGCCCGAGGCCGGCGGCAAGACCACGATGACCCTGCACATACTGGCCGAAGTCCAGAAGCGCGGCGGCACGGCGGCCTTCATAGACGCCGAGCACGCGCTGGACCCGATGTACGCCAAGCGGCTGGGCGTGGACATCGACAGCCTCCTCATTTCCCAGCCCGACTCCGGCGAACAGGCCCTGGAGATAACCGAGAAGCTGGTGCGCTCCGGCGCGGTGGACATCATAGTCATCGATTCCGTGGCCGCCCTGGTCCCGAAGGCCGAGATAGAAGGCGAGATGGGCGACCAGCACATGGGCCTGCAGGCCCGGCTGATGAGCCAGGCGCTCAGGAAGCTGACCTCCATCATGGCCACCACCAAGACCACGGTCATCTTCATCAACCAGCTCAGGCACAAGATCGGCGTGATGTTCGGCAGCCCCGAGACCACGCCCGGCGGCCTGGCGCTCAAGTTCTATTCCTCCGTGCGGATGGACATCAGGAAGATAGAGACCATAAAGCAGGGCGACGTGGTGACCGGCGCCCGCATACGCGTGAAGGTGGTGAAGAACAAGGTCGCGCCGCCCTACCGGCAGGCCGAGTTCGAGATGGTCAACGGCGAAGGCATCTCCGCTGAAGGCTGCGCGCTGGACATGGGCGTGGAGACGGGCCTGGTGGAAAAGACCGGGACCTGGTTCATCTACAAGACCGAGCGCATAGGTCAGGGCCGGGAGAACGCCAAGACCTACCTGAAGCAGAACCCGGACAAGCTCAAAGAGATAGAAACGGAACTGCGCACCCGCTTCCTGCTGCCCGGCCTGGCGACTGCGACGACGGAAAGGACCGAAGGTCGGCCGGTGGAGAAGACCGAGCGGAAAGAGAAAGCCCTGAAGAAATAACAAGCGGGAATTCAGGAGTCAGTATTCAGAATTCAGCATATTCTGTCTACTGACTCCTGTTTTCCGTTTTCTGACCGCTGTTGCGCTATGAAAGAACTTGCCGAGGCTTTTTACCGGTACCTGACGCTGGAGCGGGGGCTTAGCAGGAACACCTGCCTGGCTTACGCCGGCGACCTGAAGGCCTTCCTGGACTATTGCGAGGCCAGGAAAAGCGGCCCGCTGAACGCCGACGCGCATTTTATAGAGGAATACCTCTGGGCGCTGAAGTCCGGCAGTAAGCTGAAGGCCGCCTCCATCTTCAGGAAGACGGAAGCGCTGCGCTCTTTTTACAGGTTCATGATGATGGAGGGGAAGCTGAAGGCCGACCCGACCCGCAACTTCAGGTCGCCGCGGCTGGCGCAGCGCGTGCCCAAGTTCGTCTCCGAGCGGGATATGGAGAAGCTCCTGAGTTTCCCGGCCCGCGACAGGTTCGCGCAGATGCGCACCATTGCCGCCATAGAGCTGCTTTACGCCGCGGGCCTGCGCATCTCGGAGCTGCTGTCCCTGCGCCTGGAGGCCGTGAACGCCCAGCAGGGCTGGATACGGGTCTTCGGCAAGGGCGCCAAGGAGCGCGTGGTGCCGGTGCACAGCGCGGCGCTGGCGGCGCTGAAGAAATACCTGTTCCTGCGCCAGGCCAAGTTCGGCGGCGGCGCCGCCGCGGCCGAGATCTTCGTGAACCGCTCCGGCCGCAAGCTGAGCCGGGTGCAGCTGTGGAAGGATATAGCGAAACTGGGGAAAGAGGCGGATGTGTCCGCGGGGCTGCACCCGCACCTCTTCAGGCACACTTTCGCCTCGCACCTGGTGCAGGGCGGGGCCGACCTGCGCGCCGTGCAGGAGATGCTGGGGCATTCGAGCCTTAACACCACGCAGATCTACTCGCACGTGGAAAAATCCGGGGTGAAGGCGGCCCACGAAAAGTTCCATCCGGATAAATGATAGAATTCAGAATAGCTGAACGGCTTTTCGGCGGATCCGTTCCGATTACCCGCGGTTAGAAATTATGATCGAAGAACGCAACGATATTTTCGATTCCAGGATAATGCTGCACGACAGGCACCGCTTCGAGATAAAGCTGGATATGGAGCTGCCGGCCTCTTCGAAGAGCGTTTACGAGGTGGAAAGCTATTTCTTCGTGCCGCGCGCGCTGAACATCGGCCCGCAGACCTATACTAAAGAGGATTTTTACAACAGCAACCAGCGCTACATACGGTTCAAGACGCCCACCATAAGCCTGGCCAAGCTCTGCGACCCGGCCCTGGATGTTTCGCCCCTGAACAAGATAAAGGCCGCCCTCTCCAGGATCCTGTCCGGCTCCAAGGACCCGGAGCTGGTGGCCGCCGCCTACGACGAGATAAAGCTGCTTGGCTGCGTCATACGCGGCGAAATACGGGACTACGCCAAGCTGTTCATGGCGGACCTGGAAGCCCGCGGGACGCCCCCGGCCGGCGGCGCGGCTTTTTCCGGCGACGGTTTTCACAGCTTCCTGCGCGACCTGAAGCGCCTGATGGCGCAGGTGAACGAGCTCAAGACCTCGGTGCAGGCCCCGGCGGTCCCGGCCAAACTGCGCGACGCCTTCGCCTACCTGGACGAGTATTTCAGCCTCATCATAGAAGAATACATGACCGGGCTGCTGGAGGCCCTCCGGAACGCCCCCGCAGCGCTGGCGGGGCTGCGGGAATTCGAGACCGAGCTGACGGCGCTGATAATAGCGCAGGCCCGGCGCCGCGCCGAGATGCAGTATCCCTCCGTGCTCAACGAGACCTACGGCAACGAGATCATAGTCTACCGCAGGGGCGTGCTGAAGAAATTCATCTCCAGCGCGCTTTACCTGAAGACCGAGCTGGATGAGGGGCAGACGCTGACGCAGGTATTGTTCGGCGCGGCCGCGGGCCTGGCCATGCTTTTCGCCGTGCTGGCGGCCATCTACGCCCAGAACCGCTACACCATGAACAGCGTCCCCTTCGTGCTGGTCATAGTGGTGAGCTATATATTCAAGGACCGCATAAAGGACTGGCTCAAGCTGCTGTTCACTAAGAACCTGACCAAGTGGACCTCGGACAGGGAGATAAAGATACTGGACCCCGGCAACTCCGCGAAAATAGGCGTGCTGAAAGAGGCTTTCACCTTCCTCGCCGAGCGGGACGTCCCGCCGGACGTGTCCCGGATACGGAACATAGACAACCTGACCTCCATAGACGAGGACGGCAAGCCGGAGCGGGCGTTCAAATACACGAAAGAGATCATCCTCTACCCGGAGGAGATACTGAAGGCCCACGACCGCCGCAAGGACCTGCACGACATCATGCGCTTCAGCATAAAGGATTTCGTGAGCCAGGCCGACGATTCGCAGGTGCAGTACCCCTACGTGGACGCGGAGACCGGCGCGCTGAAGACGGCGGCCTGCGCCCGGGTCTACCACATGAACCTGGTCATCAAGTACATCTACAACGACGCGGCCGGCCAGCAGAAGATAAATTACGACCGCATAAGGGTGGTCCTCAACAAGGAAGGCCTGGTGCGGCTCGAAGAAGTGAAGGTGGTCTGACCCGCGGGCGGCGGACCGGCTTCAGGGAGTACGACTTTATGGAAATTACAGCCATAGGCATCATGGGCGCCGACGAAGCCGGGGCCGGCATAGCGGAAACCTTCGTCAAGAACGGCTACCAGGTGCGCCTTTACGACGATTTCAAGGACAGCCTGAACGTGGCGATGGCCAAGATCAACTGGTCGCTGCACAAGGCGGGCAAGCAGGACCTGCTGGCCAACCTGGAGGGGATACAGGATATGTCCCAGTTCAAGGGGGCGGACATAGTCATAGAGGCGCTGGCCCGGGACATAGACGCGCGGCGCCATTCGTTTTCGAAGCTGAAAGAGCACCTGGACCCGGGCTGCGTGGTGGCGGCCTACTGCGCCGTCCTGCCGCTCAAAACCCTGATGGAGAGCACGGACCTGCCGAAGGACCGGACCATAGGGCTGCATTTCGTCAGGCCGGCGCGCTCCAACCCGCTGGTGGAACTGGTGCGCCTGGACCATACCGGCGACGCTTACATAGAGGCCGCGCTGGCGCTCCTCCGGAAGATAGGCAAGACGCCCATCCTGGTAAAGGACAATCCCGGGCAGATAGTGGAGCGGCTTACCAGGCCGTTCATGCTGAGCGCGCTGAAGATGCTGGGCGACGGCAAGGGCGTCCCGCACGAGATAGACGCCGCTTTCAGGGAAGTGGCGCAGGCGGCCCGCGGGCCGTTCGAGATGGCTGACAATATCGGCCTGGACGCCGACTACAAGGCCGCGCAGGACATCTACGAGGCCCTGGGCAGGCCGGAGCGCCTCACGCCTTCCGCCCTGGAGCTGCGGCTGGTGCAGTACGGGCAGGTGGGCAGGAAATCCACGCTCGGCTTCTATGTTTACGAGGACGGGCAGATAGTGGGGGAAAACCCGATACTTTCCAATATCATCAAGTACCTCGGCCTGAAGAAAGTGGAGAAAGAGGAGATCTTCGCCGAGCTGCTGCGGCCGATGCTGGAAGAGGCGAAGCTGCTGGCCGGCGAGATAATGGCCTCGGAGTACGACATAGAGACCGCGGTGAAGCTGGGCCTGGGCTGGCCTAAAGGCGTGTTCGCCTACAGCCGGGATATGGAGCCGCTGTTCGCCAGGAAGAGCGTTTCCGAATTCGACAAATTGGATATTTTCTAACAACTTTTATATCATATCTTCACGCCTTCGCGCGCGCGTAGTTAAAGCGGCGCCGCGGGGGCGGGAGAAAATATCTGTTTTAGAGAGGTGCAACCATGAAGAAATTCAACAAGAGGATCCTGTTCGTGGGCTTCGGCTCCGTGGCGCAGTGCGCGCTGCCTATCCTGCTGAAACTGGTGAAGGTCCCGGCGAAGAACATCACGGTGATGGATTTCGAGGACAAGCGCAAAGAGCTGAAGCCCTGGCTGGCGAAAGGCGTGAAGTTCGTCCGCGCGCAGGTCACGAAGCAGAACATGGGCGCGCTGCTCGGCAAGTATCTTTCCGCCGGCGACCTGTTCATAGACCTGGCCTGGAACATAGACTGCTGCGAGCTGCTGCAGTGGTGCCGCGACAGGGGCGTGCTTTACATCAACACCTCCACCGAGCTGTGGGACCCCTACAAGGGCGCCGTCGACAAGGCCCCGACGGAACGCACCCTTTACGTCAGGCATATGAAGATGCGCAAGATGATGGCCGGCTGGAAGACCCCCGGCGCGACCGCCGTCATCGAGCACGGCGCGAACCCCGGCCTGATCTCGCATTTCGCGAAGAAGGGGCTGATAGACATAGCGAACAAGCTGCTGGCCGACAGGAAGGTGAAGGGCGCGAAAGCCGAGAAGCTGCGCCAGCTGGTGAAAGACCAGACCTTCAACGAGCTCGCGATGGCCCTCGGCGTGAAGGTGATACACGTCAGCGAGCGCGACACGCAGATCTCCGACAAGCCCAAGCAGGTCAACGAGTTCGTGAACACCTGGAGCGTGGAGGGGTTCCGCGAGGAAGGCGTGGCGCCGGCCGAGCTGGGCTGGGGCACGCACGAAAAGGAACTGCCGCCCATGGCCTGCCAGCACAAGAGCGGGCCGAAGAACCAGATCTGCATCGCCCGCATGGGGATGAACACCTGGATCTCCACCTGGGTGCCGAACTACTGCATTCACGGCATGCTGGTCCGCCACGGCGAGGCCTTCACGCTTTCCGACAAGCTGACCGTCTGGAAAAAGGGCAAGGCCGTGTACCGCCCCACTGTGCATTACGCTTACTGCCCTACCGACGCGGCCATCGCTTCGCTGAACGAGTTGCGCGGCTACGATTACAAGCTGCAGCCCAAGGTCCGCATCATGAACGACGAGATAACCCAGGGCTACGACATACTGGGCGCGCTGCTGATGGGGCACGACTACAACGCCTGGTGGACCGGCACTATACTGGACATTCACGAGTCTCGCAAGCTGGTGCCGCACCAGAACGCCACCACGGTGCAGGTGGCCATAGGCGTCATCTCGGCCGCGATGTGGATGATGGACAACCCGGCGGAGGGCGTGAAGGTGCCGGACGAACTCCCGCACGAATACATTCTCAAGATCGCAAAGCCCTGGCTCGGCAAGCTGCATTCCGCCCCGTCCGACTGGACGCCGCTGATGCACTATACCAACGCTTTCACGGGTTATAATAACCCCTATGTCGACAGGAAGGACCCCTGGCAATTCAAGAACTTCCTGATAACCGACGCGGACTGAGGGCGTTTCGCTGGCAGCATATTCGGAAAACCGGAGGAAAAAAGACAGTGATCACAAAGAAACAGATGCAGGACCTCGCGAAGAAGCACGGTACGCCGCTGTTCATAATGGACCACGACGAGATAAGGCGCAACTACGCCCGGTTCAAGAAGCATTTGCCGCGCGTGCAGGCCTACTATGCCGTGAAGGCCGAGCCGATGCCGGAGATAGTCAGGACGCTCTACAAGGCGGGGGCCAGCTTCGACGTGGCCTCGATGCCCGAGTTCAAGATAGTCCACGAGAACATAAAGAACATGCCGGCCAAGAAGCGCCAGGACTGGATCTGGGACAAGATCATCTACGCGAACCCTATCAAGCCCCACGAGACGCTGGTAGAGCTGGACCAGTACAAGCCGCTGGTGACCTACGATAACATGGAAGAGGTCCGCAAGATCAAGAAGTACGCGCCGCACGCCGGGCTGGCCCTGCGCATCAGGGTGCCCAATACGGGCGCGGTGGTGGAGCTTTCCTCCAAGTTCGGCGCCTCCCCGGGGGAAGCCGTGGACCTGATCTTTGCGGCCGTGAAGGAAGGCCTCGGGGTGGAGGGCCTCAGCTTCCACGTGGGCAGCCAGACCACTAACTTCGAGAATTTCGTGCAGGCCATCAGCATGGCGGCCGACATTTATAACGAGGCTAGGATCCGCGGCTATACCAAGATGAACGTGCTGGACATCGGCGGGGGCTTCCCGGCCCCGTACGACGCTTCGGTGAAGCCTTTCGAGGAGCTGGCGACAAAGATCAACGCCGAGCTGGACCGGCTTTTCCCGGACCCGGATATGGAGATCCTGGCCGAGCCCGGCCGTTTCATGATAGCGACCGCCGGCACTTCGGTGGTGCGCATCAACGGCAAGGCTGTGCGGGACGGCAAGACCTGCTACTACGTGGACGACGGGGTGTACCACACCTTCTCGGGCATCATCTTCGACCACCAGCACTGCCACCTGTTCCCGTTCCGCAAGGGGAAGAAGACGGAGATCTGCGGCGTGTTCGGCCCCACCTGCGACGCGCTGGACGTAATCTCGATGTCGGAGAACCTGCCGACGGACCTCGAGCTGGGCGAGCTGCTGTACAGCCCCAATATGGGCGCCTACAGCCACGCGTCGTCCACATGGTTCAACGGCTTCCCGCCCGCGACCGTGGTGCACGTGAACAAGTAGTGCTTGTAAGCAAAAAGGCCGCACGAATAAGATCGTGCGGCCTTTTTTATTCCATCATCCCGGCGAAAGCCGGGATCCAGTCCTTGCCATTCAGGGTTCGCGGGCCTGTCAGTGTTTGGAGGCGAGGTAGCCCATCAGGCGGTAGGCGAGCTTGGCGGCGTGGAATTCGGTGATGTTGGAACCTTTGACGGGGCTGACTTCCACGATGTCCATGCCGACCACTTTTTTCTTTTCGCAGACGGCGCGGAAGAGCTTCATCGCGTCGTACCACTGGAAGCCGCCCGGCTGCGGGGTACCGGTGCCGGGCATCACCGACGGGTCGAAGCCGTCCACGTCTATGCTGAGGTAGACGGTATCCGAAAGGTCTTTAAGTATATTTTTCTGAAGCTTCCCGAAATCGGGGTTCTCGTGCATCAGGTAGGTTTTCACATTGCCGGTGTTCATGAACTTCGTCTCGGTAAGGCCGGCGTTCCTGATGCCTATCTGCACCACCCTGGTCTTGCGCGAGGCCGGGTACAGCGCCGCCGCGTGGCTGCGCCGGCTGCCGCGGTAAACGGGATAGAGGTCAGCGTGCGCGTCGAAATGCAGTATGGAAAGGTCCTTGTGCCTCTTCTGGAAGGGGGGAATCAGCGCCTGCGTGATGCTGTGCTCCCCGCCGATGAATATGGGCACGCCTTTTATCGCGGCCAGCAGTTCCCCGGTCTGCTTCTCCAGCCGCGCGAAGAACGCCTCTTCACCGCCGGAGCAGTTTACCGGCGCCAGCGTCAGCAGCCCTTCCCTCACGGTCTCTTTTTTAGTTTCTTCATCCCAGTATTCCAGTTGCGCGGAGGCCTCCAGGATGGCCGCCGGCCCGTTCTTTGTCCCCTTGCCGTAGGACACGGTGCGCTCGTAGGGAACGGGCAGTATGACGAAAGCGGCCTTATCAAGGGCCGCGGCCCTGTCGGTCAAAAATTGCGTCTTGTTAGGTTTGAAAAGCATAGAGGGGTCCTGTGTTTTCTTGAACTGGATCCCGGCTTGCGCCGGAATGACGGTAACTCCCGGGGATGACGGAAAAGAAACAGAACGCTTCAAAAGCGGGCGGCTGAAAAGAATATCGTTAAAATACGAAAACGGCGGCGGCGATAACGGTGGTCCAGCTGCCTTCGGAGCCGATGGCCGACTGGGTTACGTTGGTGGATTTAACGATCTTGCCGCTGAGCTTCCAGATCTCTTCTTTCTGGTCCCAGGAGGTCTCGCTGCCGAATTCCACGCCCTGGATGGTGGACAGCATCAGCGCGGCCAGGTCTTCGGAATAGTCCCCGGTCTTTTCGTCCGTTTCGCCGTAGGTGTGGTGCTCGGAAATGTAGCCGTACTGCGACTTGTCCTTGGGGACGGCCAGGCCGACGGAAGCGGCTATCAGCCGGTGGTTCTCGTTGACGGAGTTGCGGCTCAGCACGCAGTGGACTATCTGCCCGGACTTGAGCTTCTCCAGGCCTTTCAGCCGCGGGACTACCTTGCAGTGGGGGGGGAAGATGCTGGAGACGTGCACCAGGTTGAACTTGGCGATGTTGGCGTCCCGTAGGGCTTCCTCGAAGCTCGCCAGCTTCTCCCTGTGGCGCCCGATGCCCTTGGTAAGGAAGATCTCTTTCGGAACGAATAATGACATTGACATGAATACATTATAATAAATATTTTACCGGGGGAGCGTTAGTGGGCGGACCCGTTCCCGGGCTTGAGGGATTTGAGCTTGGCCTGGTAATCGTTCTCCAGGCGCTCGCGCGTTTCCTTGAATTCCTTCGTCAGCTCGGCTTCCTTCCTGGCGAAATGTTCCTGCAGCGCGGCTTCGCGCTTCTGGAGGTCGGCTACCAGCTGCGATTCCTGCGCCAGCACGCCTTTGAGCTTGTTGCGCTCGTTCTCCAGCTGCGCCGTCTTCATCCGGTTGGAATCCTGTATCTCCTTCATCTTGGCGGCGTAGGACGACTCAAGGACCTTTTTGGATTCCTCCAGCTTCGAATCGTAGGAGAGGATCTTCTCGTTCAGGTCGCGGTTCCTGTTCTCCAGCTCCTGCTTGAGGTGGTAAATGCTGTCCGCCATGGCCCGGTCGGTGTCGAGCTGCATGGTCTTATCCGACAGCACCGCGGCGTAATTGCGCTCCATCTGCTCGTAGCGGGTGGTCAGCGCTTTTTCCTTCAGGCGGTAGTTCTCCTCCAGGGCTGAGCGGACCTTGGATTCGCGGTCCAGGAAGGCGTCCTCCATTTCCTTGACCTGCCTGGCCATTTTCGCGTTGTATTCCTGCTTTATGAACTCCAGCTTCTTGAAATATTCGCCGGCCTGGGCGTGTTCCTTGTCCTCGCTCCGGCGGATGGTGTCCGCCATCTGGCTCAGGTAGTTCTTCTCTATGTTCTCCAGCTTTTCGGTAAATTCCTTTTCTATGGTCTGCCTGAGGTCCCGCGCCTTGGAGAGGTTCTCCTGGATAAGCTGCTGCTTCTCCCCCTGGAGCTGCTCCAGCTTCATGTTAATGACCTCTATATCCTCTTTCAGCTTGAGCACCTGGGCCTGGGAGGCTTCCTTGTCCCTGGCCGCGAAAGCGAGGCTCTGCTCCAGCATGTTCCGGCGGGTCTCCATATCCCGGACCTTTACCAGGAAGGCGTCCTCGGCGCTCTTTTTCTCTATCGCCGCCTGCCGCAGCGCGGTCCCTGCCGCCTGCTTGTGCGCCTCGTCGAGCGCGCCGGCGAACTCGGCTTCTTTCTTCTTCAGGCGGATCTCGTACTCCGAGCGCAGGGCCATCATTTCATGTTCCCTGTCGCCGGCCATCTTGGCCAGCTCGGCCTCGTGGGCCCGCCTGGCCGATTCCAGCTGGGCGTCCATATTCGCCAGCGTGCTCCTGAAATTCTCCCTGACCTCGGTTTCCTTGTTCCGGAGGCCGTCCATGAACTTGGCCTCCAGTTCCGCCGCCTGCTTGTTCAGCATCTCCCGCTGGGCGGCCAGCCCGGCTTCGGATATTTTAAGGTGTTCGGCTACCCGGGCCACCTCGGCCCTGAGCTTCTCCTCGTGGTCCTTCTTCAGCGTTTCTTCGGTGCCGGCCAGCCGGTCCTTGGCCGCCTGCACGCGCATGGAGAACTCGCTCTCAAGCTTCGCCCGCAGCTGGGCGGCTTCGGCCGCGGCCTTCTCTTCCGCCGCCTTAAATTGCTTGTCCTTCTCCGCCAGGGCCTTCTTGAGCTCGTCGGTCTCCCTGGCCAGGTCGGCGGCGCGCGTCAGCGCGTCGTCCTTCTGGCCGGAAAGGATGGCGTACTGCTTCTGGACCTCCTCGTATTTCCTGGCCAGGCCCATGGCCTTTATGCGGGAGGATTCTTCCAGGGAATGCTTTAAAAGGTTGTATCTTTCTTCGAAGGCCTTGGTGAGCTCCGCCTCGCGCTGGTGTATGATGTCGGTGACCTGGTTCCTGAAATGGTTCAGGTCTTCCCGCTCCACGGACAGCTTGGTTTCGCGCTCGGCCAGGGACTTTTCCCTCAGCGAGAACTGGGCCTGCAGGTCGGCAGTCCTGTCGGCCAGCTCGCGGTCCAGCGCCTGCTCTTTTTTCAGGGAATCCAGCTTCTGCTTTTCGGCCTTGGCCAGCAGCTCCTTTTCCAGCCGCTCGTACCTGGCGGCCAGCTCCTTTTCTGAGTTCAGCAGCGCCGCTTCGGTCTCCTTCACGGCGGTTTCCAGCGAGGCTTCTTTCTGGGAATAAAATCTTTTCAGCTCGGTGTGCTTGTTCTCCCACAGGACCTGCCTGCGGGCCAGCTCTTCCTCCGTCTTTTTGAGCGCGTCCTCCAGGCCGGCTATGCGGCCCTGGAAATCGGCCTCTATCTGCGCAAGGCGCTTGGAATAATTGTCCTCGGCCAGCTTTTTGTTGTCGGCCAGCCACTTGGCGTAGTTGTCGTTGATGGCCAGTTCTTTCTGGTTGAAATCCGTGTTGAGCTTCTCGGTCAGGCGGGCGGTTTCGGCCGTGTGCTCCTGCCGCAGCTTCCTCTTCGTCTCCTCCAGCTCCAGCTCGTGGCGGGCCGACAGCTCGGAGCGGGTCTGGTCCAGCTTCTCTTTCCAGAGCTCGTCCAGCTGCTTGGCGCGCTCCTCGGCTTCCCTGCGGGCGGTTTCCCTGCCCAGTTTCAGCTCGGCTATGAAGGTCTCGCGTTCGTTCTTGAAATCGGCTTCGCGCTCCGCTTCCCATTTCTTGAACAGTTCCTCCATTTCAAGCCGGAGGGCCTTCTTCTGTTCTATTATCTCCTTTTCCTTGGCGGAGACTTCCGAGTTCAGTTTGGTGCGTTCCCCTTCCAGCTCCCGGCGGTGGGTCCCGATGGAGTCCTCCAGCATGGTCTGGTATTTCTGCCAGAGGTGTGCCTCTTTCTCCACCAGCTGCTTGCCTATCTCGGCCTCGCGCTTCTTGATGCGCTCTTCCTGGGCGTTTATCAGGGCCTCGAACTCCGCCTCCTTCGCCTTGTTGTTGCGCTGCAGCTCCTCGAAGCTCCTGGAGCGCAAAGAGCCCAGCTCCAGCTCCTTCTCCTTCAGCTCGGAGGTGAGGCGGAAGATCATTTTAGCGGAATCTATTTCAGATTCCCTGAGGATGT
This sequence comes from uncultured Elusimicrobiaceae bacterium, assembly GCA_964549095.1. Classification (GTDB taxonomy): domain Bacteria; phylum Elusimicrobiota; class Elusimicrobia; order Elusimicrobiales; family UBA9959; genus JAHJSU01. The sequence continues at coordinate 7,988 of CAZJUL010000007.1, read as the reverse complement.
CTTCAAAGTCGTTGGGCATTGTCCCTGTTCCCTGCCGGCGCGGTTCAGCGCTTGTCCGGCCTGTTCAGATTCTTCAGCCACTCCGCCGTTTTCCGGTCGAAGTCCTCCTGCAGGGAGGCTTCCTTCGCGCGGAGGGCGTTCATCCGGGCTTCGTATTCCTTCTCCATCTCGGTCCGGCGCTCGTTCATGGCGCGGAACATGTCTTCTTTGGCTTTCGCCATCCGGTCGAACTGCTCGCTTTCCTTCTGCTGCAGTTCCTGGAAAAGCTTCAGCTTGAGCTCGCTGTGCTGCTGGTGCAGCGCGTTCTTCAGGTTCTCCACCTCGTCCTCGCGGGACCGCAGGTGCTGCTCCTGGGTCTTGTAGCCCTCGGCTATCTTGAGCTTCTCGGCCCGGAGCTGGTTCAGGAAGTCGGCGCGCATATCCTCTTCCTTCGCGGCCAGGGCCGCTTCTTTCTGGTTCACCGCGCGCTCCAGGGCGGCGGTCTCCTCCGCGAGGCGGGCTATCCTGGCCTCGTGGTTCTTCAGGAGCTCCATCCCCTTGCGCTCCAGCTTTTCGCCCAGGGCCCTTTCCTTATCGGCCAGGTTCTGGCGCGTCTCTTCGGCCAGCTCGCGCTTTTTCAGCTCGAAGTCGGCGGCCAGGCGCTGCTTCTCGGCCTGCAGGCGGGCGGGGAACTGCTTCTCCATTTCCGCCGCGGCGGCCCGCACCTTGTCCTCCAGCTGCTTCGCAAATTCCTCTTTAAGCTTCTCTTTTTCCATCAGCAGGCAATGGTCCTTTTCTATGGCCCACTCCTCTTCCTTCACCAGCCACTCGCCGCGCATTTTGTTCTGGGCGGAGGCCAGGCGCTCTTCCAGCGAGCGTTCCTTCGCCGAGAAGGCCTTGGCCAGGGAGGCCTTGACCATCTCCAGCTTTTCCTCGTTGGCCCGTTCAATATCCAGCTTGGCTTTCTCCAGCTCGGAGGCCTGCGCCGCGGCCCTTTCGTTCTGCTCTCTCAGCAGCAGCTTGCGCAGCGCTTCCTCCCTGATCCGGAAATCGGCGGCCAGGCGCTCTTTTTCGGCGGCCAGCGCGGCTGCCCTCTGCGCCGCCAGGTCGGCCTCGCGCTTCGCCCAGTCGGTTTCCCAGCGGGCGTTGTTCTCGCCTATAATGGCGTCCAGCTTCTTCTGGTTCTCTATGGAAAGGCGGTTCCACTGCTCCTTGGTGGCCTTGGAGGCTTCCTCGTAGGCGGCGGCGCTGGCCTCGTCGTGCTTCTTCACAAGCTCCACCAGCTGCGCTTCCATGGTGAGGCGCAGGTCCACGTAATCCTGCTCGCGCTCCAGGATATACTGCCTCAGGCGGCCCCTGAGCTCGGCCAGCTCTTTCTGGTCGTTCTCCCTTAACGACGCGATCTCGGCGTCCTTGCCGGCGGCCAGGTCGCGCTCCCTTTCCTCGAATTCGGCGCGCATCTCTGCGCGCCTCTTGTCGAAATCGGCTTCTATACTTTTAACGCGGCGCGCGGCTTCCTGGTCCGCGGCGGCTATGGCGGCGTCGGCCTTGGCGGACAGCTCCAGCTGGGTTTCCTTCAGCCTGGCGTTCCTCTCGGCGGTCAGGGCTTCCGACTTTTTCAGGTAATCGTCCTCGAGGTTCCTGCGGAACTCCTCCAGCTGGGCCTCCTTGGCCTGGTAGAGGCGGGAAAACTCGCGCATCTTGGTCTCGTAGCGCTCCGTCAGCGCCAGTTCGTCCTGCTCGACCTTCACCCGCTGGGTCTCGATGAATTCTTTTTCGAAGCGCTCGAATTTGGCGCGCACCGCGTTCTCGCGCTCGGCCAGGGAGTCCTGGCTGCTCAGGATGATGGCCTGCGTTTCGGCGTCCTTGAGCTCGGCGGCTTTGCGTATCTCGTCTATGGCGTAAAGCTTCATCCTGCCGATCTCGGCTTCTTTGGCCGTCAGCTCGGTCTTGAGGGCCTTCACCTCGTTCTCCATCTGCGCCTTGGCCTGGCGCCAGTTGGCGGTCTCTTCGTTCAGGATCTGTTCGCGCAGCTTGCCCTTGAGGTCCGCTTCCATGGCGGTCTGGGTCTTCCAGTTCTCTTCCCAGGTCTTTATGGTGGACTGCCATTTTTTCAGGATCTCGTCCTTCTGCTCGTTCTGCTGGGTGAGCAGGCGGGCGGTGTTGACCTTGTTGCGGTTGTCCTCTTTCAGGCGGGCGGCCTCGTCGGAGAGGGTGTGTATCTTCTCTATCGCCCAGCGCAGGGCCAGCTTGGCGGTTTCCACGTCGGTTATCGCGGCGGGGTCGAGTTGATTGTCGAAGTCCATTGTATTTCCTCCGGAACGAAGTGTAAAAGTAAAACGGAAAAACCGGATCCGGCTTAGTGCTGACGCCGTCTAAGGTTACACAGGAAAATTATACAATAAGGCTTGTTTAGGAAATGTTAAATTAATGTAACGGGAAAGTGCCCTGCGCGCCGGCCGGCCGGATAGAATACAAAACCGCGTCCCCCCGGGGGACGCGGGTTGAGGCGCATATAGGCCGGGGTTTACTTCGTCGGCCTTACCGCTTTGCCGCTCTTGATGCAGCTGGTGCAGATATAAACGGACCGCGTGACGTTGTTCAGGACCAGCTTCTGCTTTTGCAGGTTAGGCCTGAAGACGCGCTTGGTAGCCCTGTTGGAATGGCTGTAGGAGCTTCCGGAGACGGGTCCTTTTCCGCAGATCTCACATTTGAATGACATAAGGGCTATTATACCAAATTTTCCCGCCGCCGTCCCCCTAAAAGGCGGCTGAAGTTTGATAAAATATACCGCAGGCCGGCCCCGGGGGTTTCCAAGGGGGCGGCTTATAGTCCGACTTACGGGGGGATCATGGAAGACCTGGAAAAAAAGGTGCATTGGCTGGGGCATTCGTCCTTCCGGCTTGAGAGCCAGGCCGGGACCGCCGTTTACATAGACCCTTACAACCTGAAGGCGCCGGAGAAAAAGGCCGACGTCGTGCTTATCACCCACGCTCATTTCGACCATTTTTCGCCGGCCGACATCGGCAAGGTGGCCAAGAGCGGCACCAGGATCTTCGGCCCGGAGGCGCTGGCCGGGAAGGTGGAGGGCGATTTTACCGCGCTGAAGCCCGGCGACAGGGCCGAGGCCGCGGGCGTGGCGGTGGAGGCCGTCCCCGCTTATAACACCGACAAGAATTTCCACCCGAAGGCGTCCGGTTTCCTCGGCTACGTGGTGGACCTGGGCGGCTTCTCGGTCTATCACGCCGGCGACACGGACCTGATAGAAGAGATGAAGTCTATAAAAGCCGATGCGGCGCTGCTGCCGGTCAGCGGGACCTACACTATGGACGCCAGCGAAGCCTGCAGGGCGGCGCAGCTCATAAAGCCCAAAGTAGCGGTGCCGATGCATTACGGTTCCGTGGTGGGCTCCAGAGAGGACGCCATCAGGTTCAGGAACCTCTGCGGCGCCTGCGAAGTGGTGATCCTGGAACAGGAGAAATGATGAAGTCCCATACCGCTTACCTGTGGATGAACACGCCGGAACGCTGCGGGATAGTCAACATTACCCCGAAGGTGGAGGCGGAGCTGAAGAAAAGCGGGGTGCAGGAAGGGCTTTGCCTGGTCAACGCCATGCACATAACCGCCAGCGTTTTCATAAACGACAATGAAAGGGGTCTGCACAGGGATTTCCTGGAATGGGTGGAGAAGCTGGCGCCTTATTCCAAGGTCGGCTATAACCACAACAAAACCGGCGAGGACAACGGCGACGCGCACCTGAAAAGGACCGTGATGGGCCGGGAGGCCGTGGTGGCCGTGACCAAAGGGGAACTGGACTTCGGCCCCTGGGAGCAACTGTTCTACGGCGAGTTCGACGGCCGGCGCGACAAAAGGATCCTGGTCAAGATCATAGGGGAATAAAATGAAACGCAAGATCCTGCTGCTTCTCTGCGCCGCCGCGGCAGCCGGCTGCGCCGGCAACATCCGGAACGACTCCGTGGACGACGCGCTAAATAAGGACCCGTATAAGTTCCTGGCCAAGAGGCTTTCGGAAGCGCATGACAGGATGGCCAACCGGAAGGTGGCGGTGCTGCCGTTCTCCTATACCGACAACCGCCGGTCGGACGATGGAGTGGTTGTTGCGGAACGCCTGCTGACGCGGATAATCGAGGAAAACAAGCTCGAGGTGGTGGAGCGCAACCTTCTTGAAAAAGTGATGGGGGAACTGAAGCTTCAGCATTCGGGCGTTGTGGACGAGACCTCTATAAAACAGCTGGGCAAAGTGCTGGGCGTGGAGGCGGTGGTTACCGGTACGCTGACCAGCCATAAGGACGGGCGCGTGGAAATTAACGCGCGGCTGATAAGGACCGAAACCGCGTCCGTGCTCTCGGCCGCCAGCGGGACAGTGGTTCCGGACTGGGATTCCCGGCCGGGCTATACGCCGCAGCAGCGGCCGGCCGCCGCGAGTGGAATGGCCGTCCCCGATCGGTATCCGCGCCCGTCCCGTCAGGCGCTCTACTCGGAGCGGCCGCTCCCCGAAGCGGGGAACCCGCCGCGGGACGGTCTGGTGGCCTACTGGAAATTCGACGAGGGTTCGGGGTCCTCCGCCTCCGACTCGTCCGGCAACGGGAATACGGCTGCACTTAACGGGCCGTTGTGGACGGCCGAAGGGAGAAAGGGCCGCGCCCTGAGCTTTAACGGGATAGAGGATTATGTGCGGGCCCCGTCCAATGACTCCTTGAACGCGCCGGCCGCAAGCGGGAAAGTAACGCTGGCCGGCTGGTATTATATCAGGGATCTCGCTCCGCTCCAGGGCGATTGCGCCAACTCGCCGGCCAAATATGAGGGAAATGTCCCGATGGGCTACGGCCTGTTCATTTGCAATTCCCCGTGGATGAAGATAAGGTTCCATCTGGGGGACGGCGTTATCGATTACAATGTCCCGCATGAATTGCATACCTGGATACACTATGCGGCCACATACGACGGAAAGGCCGCGAGGATATTCAAGAACGGGAAAGAAGTGCTATACAAGGCGGGGCCGTTCAGGATCCTTTCTTCGCCGGCAAGCGTGCTTATGGGGAAGCACGGAGTAAGCGGACACAGGTTTAACGGTCTCGTAGACGAAGTCGTTATATATGACCGCGCCCTTTCTCACGCGGAGATCTCTGCTTTATACGGGTCTCATAAAGCGGGACCGGCCTCTGCGGCGGTTTTGCCGCGGCAGGAAGGCCCGGTGGCTTACTGGCGATTCGACGAGGGTTCCGGAAGCGCGGCCGCCGATTCTTCCCGCAATAATAATACCGGCACGCTGCTCGGGCCGGTCTGGACGAAAGACGGCAAAATAGGCGGCGCTTTGAACTTCGACGGCCAAAGGACTACGAAAGTGCTGATAGCGGATTCGCCCGCGCTGAACGCGGAATGGAGCGGGCTGACCCTGGCGGCGTGGATAAAGCTTAGCCGGGAAAGCGTTGGCGGAGTGATAATTAAAAAAGGCTATCAGGATGACAGTGCTGCCCAGCCCGCGCAATACAGTATCCATTGCAGGGGCGGCGCTGGTCAGCAATGCGGTTTCCAGGTGTTGGATGCAGGCAATAATTTGTTCCACTATGGCGGGCCGCGTGAAGGCGGTTCGCTAGTAGGACAGTGGTTCCATGTAGTTGGCACATACGATAAAAAAATGATGAGGACGTATTATAACGGGCAGGAAGCCGGGACCGGTATGCCGGCCAGCGGGCTTAATGTCAGGAATTCTAATGTGGAACTCCAGATCGGTGGGGCCCTGATCAATGGACAGTACGACGGCTTTGCCGGGATCATAGACGATGTGAGGATCTATAATCGCGCCCTTTCGGCGGACGAGGTCGCGGAGCTTTTTGATTCCGGTAAAAAAATGAAGCCGGCCGTTCCCGCCGGCCCGCGTTAAAGGACCGGCTAACCTGATCTATGAAAAAACGCATCTATTACCACGACACGGACTGCGGCGGGGTGGTCTATTACGGGAACTACCTGAAGTTCCTGGAAGAAGCCCGGAGCGAATACCTGGAGGAGATGGGCTACTCGGTGAAAGGGCTGATGGACCAGGGCGTGCTGTTCGTGGTACGGCGGCAGGAGATAGATTACAAGCACTCGGCGGTTTACGGCGACACGCTGGACATTAAGACCCGCGTGAAAGAGTTCAGCGATTTCCGGATACAGTTCTCCTACGAGCTGGCTAACCAGGAAGGGCGGCTGCTGGCCAAAGCTGTGACCGATATTGTCTGCGTCGGTAAGGACCTCAAACTTAGGGAGATGCCGCAGGAGCTTAAGGCGAAGCTGAAGGTCGGATAAACAGGTATCCCGGGCATGAAAAAGCGCGCTGTGTTTTTAGCACAGCGCGCTTTTTCTTTTCCCGGCGAAGCTCAGTCTTCTTTCCACTCCGTGACCGGGCCGAAGTCCGAGAGCGGCTTGTCGAACTTCTTGGAGTTGCCTACCACGAAGATGAGCGCGTCGGCCGGCTTGAAGAGCTTCTGGGAAGTCTCCAGCACGGCTTTCGCGTCCACCTTGGCCATGTTCTCCACGTAGGTGTCCAGGTAGTCGGCCGGGTAGGCGTAATACTCGTAAAGCGCCCGCTCGCTTATCAGGTCGAACGGCGTGGGGAAGCGGAAGACGAACGAGTTTATAATGGAGTCCTTCGCCCGTTTCACTTCCGCGTCCGGCGCGGCTTCGGTCTTTATCAGTTCGAACTGGCGCAGCATTTCCGAAAGGGCCTGCGAATAGGTTTCCGGCTTGGTGCCGCATGAGGCGTTGATGAACCCGAAGTCGGGCTTCTTGGCGAAATAGCTGTACACGCTGTAGGCCAGGCCCTTGCGGGAGCGTATCTCGGCCGCCAGGCGCGCGGACAGCCCGCCGCCCAGCATCTCGTTGGTGATGGAGAGCGGGAACTCCACGGGGTCGTGGCGCTTCACGCCTTTCTGCAGCGTCACTATGAAGGTCTGGGAGATGTCCTTTTCCACGAAATAGACGCGGCGCGGCCCGTCCACCTTTACCGGCGGTATCTCCGGGAATTTTACTTCGCCCTTCGCCCAGCCGCCGAATTTCTCCCTGAGCTTCGCGAGGAAGGCCTCTTCGCTGCCGAAATCCCCGGCGGCGGCTATGATGATATTGTTGGGCTTGTAATAGTTGGCGTGGTAGGCCTTCAGGTCGGCCTTCGAGAGCGGCTCTACCGTGGCGATCTCCTGGCGCCAGCCGTAGGGATGGTCCGCCCCGTAGAAGGCGCGCAGCGCCTCCCGCTGGGCCGCGCGGTCCGGGCTGTCGTTCCTGCGCCGTATCATCTCCAGCAGCTCGGCTTTCTTCAAAGCCGTCTTGTCGTCTTCGAAGGCCGGCTCCATCAGCACGGAGGCGTAGATGTCCAGCACCTTGTCCAGGTCCTTCTTCAGCGTGAACATATCCGCCCGCGCCTCTTCGTTGGCGATGGAGGATTCCACCGAGGCGCCCAGGAATTCCAGGGTGTCGTCGATATCGTTGGACTTGTATTTCAGCGTGCCGCCGTCCTTCAGCAGCCCGGCGGTGAGCTCGCCCAGGCCGATCTTGTCCTTCTGGTCGTAGAGCTTGCCGGTCCTGATTATGGCCGTCATGTGGATGACGGGCAGGGTGTTGTCCTTCATCAGGTAGACCACCAGGCCGTTCTCCAGCGCGTAGCGGGTGCCCTTCGGGGGCTTGAAGTCCATCCCGCCGAGCTTCGGCAGGAGGGGCGGTAAGGCCCACGAGGCGGCGATGCTTAAGGTCATGATGGCTCCTGAAACCGCGAGTTTAGGGATTAGGTTCTTCATTTCACGCCTCCGTTGGCCGGCGCGGCGGCCGCGTCCGGCTCGCGCAGGAACACGACGGTCTTGTTGTCCCTGGTGAAATACTTAGCCGCCACCCGGGAAATATCTTCGGGCTTCAGCTTGCGCAGCTCGTCGGTCACTTTCCAGTCCAGCTTCCAGTCGCCCATTATCTGCTGGTTGCTGGCCAGGCTCATGCCCAGCCCGGAGTTGGATTCCAGCTGC
>CAZJUL010000006.1:0-28155 GCA_964549095.1 uncultured Elusimicrobiaceae bacterium | reverse complement strand
AAACCAGTGGGAGGGAGGCTTTTTTTTCTTGAAAAAAGACCTCTAATGAGCGACACTATGCTGTCGCGGTATGTGTCTATACTATTGTTGAAGCGTTAAATTGCTATTGACAAAGTGTCTTTTATAAGATACACTATAGGAGAGGCATATGCAGCCGCATGAAAGGAAGGTCCTGCACTATGTCGTAGATGGAAGGGATCGGTTCGGGGAATGGCTGGATAGCCTGCCGGATGCTTTAGGCCAGACGGCGATAGTTCAGCGCCTCGTACGCGTTGAAAATGGCAATTTTGGAGATCACTGCAGTGTAGGCGGGGGTGTTTGGGAACTGCGGATACATCACGGACCAGGCTACCGTGTTTATTATGGCGAAGATGGCCCAGTTATAGTCCTTCTGATCTGCGGCGGGGATAAAGGGACCCAAAGGAAAGACATCCGCAAAGCACAGCGGTTATGGGCTGAGCGCGGGGGGGGAAAATGAAAAATACCGTATCCCATCAAAGTTGGCTCAAAAAGTATCTTGCCGACCCTGAAAAAGCGGCGGCTTATCTCAACGCAGAGCTTGAAGACGGCGATATGTTTTACCTCCTTAAGGCTATCCGCAATGTTGCGGCGGCCAACGGTGGTGTAGGCAAACTGGCTAAAACCGTAAAAATGAGCCGCACCACCCTTTATAAGACCCTTTCGGAGAACGGGAACCCCGGGATATCCACCCTGGAAAAAATCCTGGCGGTCTACGGCCTCCGCATCGGCTTCTTCCCGGTCAGCGAGATCAAGCCCCGCAATTCCCGTCATTCCTCCCGCCATAACTACGGCAATAGCCATCACCCGGCACCATAAGTTCTCCAGGCCGTCCCGGCATTCCCTGTCCGCCTAAGGCGGACGGCGCAAGACGGGGCCATGCCGCTTTTTTCCCGCCGACACTACGCTGTCGCAGCGGGGGTTTATAATATCCAAGGAGGGCAAAGGCGGCTTATGACGCTCAGGAACATCCTTATACAAAGCATTGCGGTCGGCCTGCTGGCCCTGGCCTGCGGTTGCGCCGGCTTTAAAGAATTGGCCCGGGTGCGCTCGGAAATGCAGGACGAATGCCGCTGCTGCCAGACCTGCCGGGGCTATACCGCGCATTACTGCCCGGGCCGCAGGTGAGAAAAGATATGAAACACCCCAAAACCATAAACGAAGCGGCGGACGAACTGCTGAAGCAGATGACCGAAGAAGACAAAAACTCGCTGAAAGCGACAAAGAAAGCGAAATTGATCGGTTACCACCACGGCCTTGGCACCTGGATCAGGAATAATTTCGGCCTTTGGGAACCGGACAGCCCCCTTATGGCCTTGAAGCCCCCGCACTATATTCCCCAGGAACCGGACGATGTCTCTGTGGAGATCATAGAAAAAGCCTGGAAGAAACTGAACGGGAAGAAATAACCGGCCATTCCGCGGCCGCGTGCGCCGGCGCATGATCCTGCTGAACCCCGGTAATCCCCGTTCCCCGCATATCGACCGCTTTATGTTCACATATGTATGCAAATCAGTATTGACTAAATAACATGTATATGTAAAAATGTCAATATGACCATTAAACGGCACTTGACCGGTATCGCCTTCTCCGAAAAACTCGGCAGGCAGATGCGCTTTATAACCGGGCCCCGCCAGGCCGGGAAAACCACCCTGGCAAAACAGCAGCTCGCCCATGCCGGGGGCGGGCTTTACTATAACTGGGACAATAAAGAGGTGCGCGCCCGGTACAGGGAGGGAGGGGACCTCATCGCGGCGGACCTGTTAAAGCCCGGGCGGCGGGGCGCCTGGGTCTGTTTTGACGAAATACACAAGATGCCGCGCTGGAAAAACATCCTTAAGGACTATTTTGACGCGCACGAGGGCAAAGTTAAGTTCATTGTAACAGGCAGCGCCCGGCTGGACATGTTCCGCAGCGCCGGCGACAGCCTTTCCGGCCGGTACTTTCTTTTTAATTTAAACCCGCTTACGCTTTCGGAAGTCTCCGGCGCGCCGTTTTCCGCCATGCTTCCCGGCGCGGACGCCCTCGCCCGCCTTGAGACGGCCGCGGCCCGGGCCGTTTCGCCCAAAGCGGAACTTGCCGGCCTGCTTAAATTCGGCGGCTTCCCGGAGCCCTTCCTGAAAGCCAGCGGGATATTCCATAAAAAATGGACGGAAACCTACCTTGAGCAGGTGGTGGACCAGGACCTGCGGGACCTTACCCGCATACAACAGCTTGAATCCGTTAAACGGCTTTTACTGCTTATGCCTTCGAAAATAGGTTCGCCGCTTTCCATAAATTCGCTGCGCGAAGACCTGGAGGTCAACTACCTCACGGCACGCAACTACATTGACCACCTCTGCAAAACCTGCGTTCTGTTCAAAGTGCCTCCTTATTCCCGCAAGATCAGCAGCCTTGTTAAAAAAGAGCAGAAAGTGTATTTTTACGACTGGACGCTTGCCGGCGACGAAGGCGCTAAATTCGAGAACTACGCCGCGGCGGAGCTGAAGGCGCGGGTGGACCTGTGGAACGATTCTCAGGACGACCGCTATGCGCTGCATTTCGTGCGCAGCCGCGACGGTCTGGAGACTGATTTCCTTATTGTTAAGAACGGCATCCCCTGGTTGTTGTGCGAGGCTAAACTCTCGGCCCAGGGCGTGGCCAGCCATCACCACAGGCACTCGGCCATACTCGGGGATATCCCTTTCGCGCAGATAGTGCAAAAAGACGATATTTTAAGGGTTGAAGGAAAGAAGTTCTTCACGCTCTCCGCCTCAAAGTTCTTCGCCTGAAACGGCAGGCGCCGTGCACTGAACATATCCCTCATCCTGCATTGCCCTTCCGTCATCCCGGCGAAAGCCGGGATCCAGTCCCCGCCCCTCTTTCCGTCATCCCGGCGTAGGCCGGGATCCATTAATTCCCCCTCTTAATATAATTATAATTGCCAATCCTGGGGCTATAATATAGAATGAAAATAGGTTAGAGCGGGACATTACTTCTTAGGGAACACCAATGATGACCACGAAGGCCTTAACCAGGAAGATAGTGCTTTTCCGCGACGCCCGCAACTGGAAGCAGTTCCACAACCCCAAAGACGTGGCTATATCCCTATCATTGGAAGCCGCGGAACTCCTGTAGATTGACAACTTCTAAATAAGACGATATAATAGAGGCATATGTTCAAAAGAAGATTGGAACTCCCCAGGAATAAGAGCTTCTTCCTGTTCGGCCCGCGGCAAACCGGTAAAAGCACATTGCTGAAAAAAACTTTCTCCGAGACCGAAACCATTTACTATGATCTTTTAAGATCCGATGAGTATACCAGGCTGGCCGCGAACCCGTCCCTGTTCCGGGAAGAAGTCCTGGCGCGGGATAAAAGCAAAACCCATGTCATAGTTGACGAGGTACAGCGTGTTCCGCAGCTGCTGAACGAAGTGCAGTCGCTAATGACGTCGCCGGGGAAGCCGCCTGTTTTCTGCCTTAGCGGTTCAAGCGCGCGGAAACTGAAAAGGGCGCAGGCCAATCTGCTGGCGGGCAGGGCCTGGACCTGCCACCTCCACCCGTTGACCCACCTTGAGTGCGGGCCGCGCTTCTTGCTTGATAAAGCGCTGAGAATAGGAACTTTGCCAAGCATATACTCCGAGGAAAACGAGGAGTCCGCGCACAGATCCCTGAAAGCGTATGTGAACACTTATTTGCAGGAAGAGATAGCCGCCGAAGCGATAACACGCAATATCGGCGCCTTCCTGCGCTTTCTTCCGCTGGCCGCTTTTGAGAACGGCAACATCCTTAACTATTCCAATATCGCCAGGGAAACCGGTATCAGCTACAAGACAGTGCAGGAGTATTTCCAGGTGCTGCAGGACACCTTAATAGGCTTTTTGCTGCCGGCGTTCACCAAGTCGGCCCGCAAACAGCTTGCCAGGCACCCCAAATTCTACTTTTTCGACACAGGCGTCCACCGGGCAGTGTGCGGCAAACTCTCGGTCCCGCTCCATCCCGGAACTTCGGAGTACGGGGACGTCTTTGAGCATTTTATCGTTTGCGAAATAGCCAGGCTTATTGATTACGCCGGCAAAGACCATAAGCTGTATTTTTACAGAACAAAAGACGGCGCTGAAGTGGACCTCATTGTTGAAACGCCGGCGGGCAGGATCTTCGCTATAGAGATAAAATCATCGCGCGCCCCGGACGCCGCCCACCTCAGAGGGCTTAGATCGTTCGGGCGGGATTTCCCGGAGGCGTCCCTTATCTGCGCGGCGCCGGTGCCGCGCGCGCGCCTGCTGGACGGCATAAAGATCGTGCCCTGGCAGGAAATTTTCGGCCTGCTGGAGCTATAGCCCGCGGACCCCGTGCCGCCCGTGGTTGATCCCGTCATCCCGGTATTTCCCCTTCCGTCTTCCCGGCGTAGGCCGGGATCCAGTCCCCGCCCCTCTTTCCGTCATCCCGGCGGAAGCCGGGATCCATCAATTCTGCCTCTTAATATAATTATAATTGCCAATCCTGGGGCGATAATATAGAATGAAAATAGGTTAGAGCGGGACATTACTTCTTAGGGAACACCAATGACCACCACTAAAGCCTTAACCAGGAAGATAGTCCTTTTCCGCGACGCCCGCAACTGGAAGCAATTCCACAACCCTAAAGACGTGGCCATATCCTTATCATTGGAAGCGGCGGAACTTCTGGAACATTTCCAGTGGAAAAACCCCAAAGAGATCGCGGCCCACATCAAAACCGCTAAAACCGATATAGCCGAAGAGCTCGCCGATGTCCTGTACTGGGTCCTGCTCCTCGGCCACGACCTGAAGATAGACGTGCTGAACGCCCTGGACCAGAAAATCAAGAAGAACGCCAAAAAATACCCCGTATCAAAAGCCAAAGGCCGGCACACCAAGTATAACAGGCTAGATATTGTGGTTTAGCTTCCTCAAGGTCAAGATTGTTGCCAGTTAGTCAATTAAGTGTCAGCGTCCCCGACTCCCACATACTTCTTTTTGAAATCATATATGCCTATGACAAAACAGCAACAATTCACCAGAATGGTTCTGAAGGTGGGGAAGTCCTTTTACATCCACTTTATTAAGCGTGTGCGGCAGTCAGTTAAAGATGGAACTTTAAATAGTCTCTTTGCAACGGCCGGGGGCGAGTGGCCTGGGAATATAAAGACAGTACGCTTTAGACTTAGCTATATGGCGAGGGCAGTCCGTGCTGGGTACGATTTCACTGTGTCACCCCCGCATAGATTCAAGAACAAGCAGACCACTATAAAGAAGGGGACTAAATCACCAGGAACCCCCAAAAATTACTGGATTGAAATGTATTGGCCTTCGATTGAGGGGCGACAACGGTGTAAAGAATATGACATGTGGATTAATAAGCGGAAAAAGGCCACTCACAAAAACATTTCAGCTGGAGATATTGTTTTTTATTATGAGACTCAGTGGAAAGGAAAAGATCGCTCAGTTGAAGGGGCAATGCGGTTATTTGCCGCTGGTGTTGTTACGGATGATTTTAGCCCAGTCACTAAGAAATATCGGAATGTTGATGGAAAAAAGTGGAGCCAGTGGCGTAATACAAAAATAATTGCCTGGGTCCCGCCGTCTAAAGGAATACCAAGAGAGGTATTTAATAAAGCTATTGGGAAGCAAGAAGGCTTTATTATGCGCTATGCACCGTACAAAATAAAAACGCCAGCGGGTGCAGTAAAGATTTTAAATATGTTGCAGCGACTTGATACGCATAGCATAAAATCGTTTTCAAAATTTAAGGGTTCAAATAAGGATGATGAACGCGAATTCGCGTTGTCGCAGGCGGCAGCGTCTGGCAATATGGGGACACTTTCACCTTCAGAGCGCGAGGGGCTTAGAAAATTAAGGAAAAGTTGGAGAATTGAGCGCTCGGCAAAAAACCGACGGTTGGCGCGTATTAAATGGGGGAATAATTGTTCGTGCGTCGTCTGCCGAGTGAATTTCAATAAGAAATATGGGCAGGATATTGCCAGGGGATATATAGAGTTCCATCACTTGAGGCCTCTTTCCGCTGGTGCATATACACCCAGACCTGAAAAAGATTTGGTGCCTGTATGCTCGAATTGTCACAGTATGTTGCATCGGCGGCGTCCAAACCCTATCCCGATATTAGAACTCCAAGAAAGACTTGGGCAGTAGATGACAGGGCGTTGATATCACATCTGACTTCAAAAACTTTAGGATTATGAAAACAATAATTAATAAAACCATCCAAGGAGTGCCATATTCCCGTGGAAAGAAGAGAGGGTATGTTCAGGGGGTGAAGGAGTGGCGTAATCAGGTTCGGAAACAAAGCCGCTGCTGGGTAAAAGTTACGGAGGAATGCCGGGCTGAAATAATATTCTATCTACCTAAAGATAAATACCCAGAGGATTTGCCCTATGGGAGTGATCTGGATAATTTATTAAAGGTCTTTTTTGATGCCCTTAATGAAACAGTATTTAAAAATGTCGCTGGAAAAGACTCTTGCATTAAAGAACTTGTGGCAAAGAAGCAGCGGGTTAGCACTAGAGATAAAGCGGGGGCTAAAGTTACAATTAAGAGATTAAGGTAGCTGTATACGTCTTGGGAGAGCTAAGAACCGTAGGGCAGGGAATGTTGAAGACTTTATGACTGTTTACGTTCGAGATGGCCGTGCACCTTTGCCGAGGAAAGAAATCACGTCACAGATAATGAGCCGAGTGAAGGCAAAAAATACAAAGCCCGAGTTACTATTTCGTAAAGAGCTGCGGGTACAGAAGTTGACTGAGTATCGGTTACATTCTGGAAAATTGCCTGGTCGTCCAGACGTTTACTTCCCTTCAAAAATGCTCGCGATATTTATCAATGGCTGTTTCTGGCATCGTTGCCCTTACTGCAAGCCGAGCATGCCTAAGACGCATAAGGCTTTCTGGTTAAAGAAATTCGCGGCCAATGTCGCCCGGGATAAAGCAAAACGAACCTTGCTTAAAAAGAAAGGCATAAGGTCCGTTGTGTTCTGGGAGTGCCGGATAAAGAAGAACGTGCAGAAGCTGGTGGCTAAGCTGAAATCAACTGCTTTTTAGCCGACCTGACCGGCTCATTGATCTGCGTTAGAAGCGCCTTCCCCAGTATCCGTACCAGCCCCACCACTAAAGCGTTGCCCATAAAGAAAGCGCGTCTTGCGTCGGTCACGCCTTTAGTGTGGTCATCCGGGAACATGTTTATCCGTTCAAGCTCTAAAGGGGTGAGCCTGCGATATTTCCCGTTTTTTGTCCTAATAATATGTTTAAAACGTGAAGGGGTGCTGCCGCCTTCGCCGGTGACTATGGTCCTGGCGGGCTTATCCAACGGATCGGGGAAAGCCATTGCCCCCTCGGAGTAGTTGTAAATGTGGCCGGACTTGGACTTGCGCGGCTCTTTCTTGGCGCCCTTTAAGCGTTTCCATTTCGGCAGGTCTTTAAGGTTTATGAAGAATTCCTCGGGGACTTCTTTTTCATCTATGAGGATATCACCGAGCAATGTGCGGGTCCCGGCATAGGCGGACTTGGTGGGCAGGGTGTAGACCTTATCGCCTATTATCATTCCGGTGTTGTTGAAAGGGGAGTTGTTTTTTTTGCCGTGGAACTTCTCCGATATGTCGGCAAGCTCGCCCGTTAACTCAAATGAGTGGTCCTCCGGGAAGAGATAGTTCTTATCGTAAGTGACCGGGAAGGCCTTCGCTATGGTTCCGGCGCTCAGGAGCCATTCGAACGGGTCTTTCAGTTTGGCTATCCGGGTGTGGACCGGGGTGCCTTTCTTATAGCCCAATATGAATACGCGCCGCCTGCGCTGAGGCATGCCGTAGTCGGCGGCATTAATGACCCGCCATTCAACAACATAGCCCTGTTCCGCAAGCGAGGAAAGCATCAGCGCAAAGTCCCGACCGCGCTGCTTGGCGGGGGACTTTAACAGGCGGTCCACGTTCTCAAGCATCAGGTAGAGAGGTTGCTTGTTCTTGGCGGCCTTCTCTTTGATTATCCGGTGTATCTGCCACCAGAGCACGCCTTTCTTCCCCAGAATACCGTTGGCCTGGCTAAGGGTGCGCGCTACGGAGTAATCCTGGCAGGGGAAGCCGCCAACAAGCAGGTCGTGGTCTTTTATGTCGCTTGTGGGGACGGTGCAGATGTCCTTGTTAGAGTGGGCGCCGGTTTTGAATCTTTTTGAATAAATATCAGAGGCGTGTTGTGTTTTCGTTCCGGGTTCCCATTGGTTACTCCAGACTACTGTGAACCCTTTTGTGCTTTCCAGGCCAAGGCGGAACCCGCCGACCCCCGCAAAGAGTTCGGCTACTTGAAGTGTCGGGTCGGTGGATGCTTTTGCCATATCTTCCAGAAGTTCCGGTATCATAATTATATCACCTTCCTTACAATTGGATCAAGTATATTGTAAAGGGTGACCGCGACAGCATCATGTCGCGGTTATTTTGCGGCGTTTATCTGGTCTTTGAGGTAAGAAGCGTTGAGCCAGAAGGACTGTTTCTTGACCATGGCCCCGTACGGCGTGGGGGCTTTGTCGTGGCTGTCCCGGCCGTGCGGGCGTACATGGCACACCTGGGTGTCCTTTATGCCGGGCAGGGCGTCGGCGTGGCCGTCGCGTATGCGGCGCCGCGTCTCTTCCCAGACCTTGCGTACCGGACCTTCCAGGTCGGCATAGGGCATGTTCCAGAACAGGAATTTGTGGAAGCGGAGCGCGCCTTTCTCGTCATACTTGTAAATGATGAAGAGGAACTTCTTGCTGTCGAACAGCTCGCGCATGGCGCTATCGTCCCAGTTCTCTTTGACGATCTCCAGGTAGTCTATCTTCGGGAAGGACATGGATTCTTTCGGGGTCCCGGTCTTCTTGAGCCGGATGATCTTCATCTCGATATCGGCCTTCTCGAACTCGGCTATCTTCTTCTTCCTGGCGCCCAGCATGGCCCGCGCCAGGTCGGCGAAGTAGGACTTGGACTTATCGCTCAGGTATACTTGTAGCTCCCGTTGGATATCGTCTACTGTTTTGCCGAGGAACCCCGCCAGTTTGCTGTTCACAGTGGTTTCAATAGGCTGCGGCACATATTTGGCGGTTATTTCGTCGTGGTCCTGGGCCAGCAGCGCGCGATTTTCGGCAATAATGAAGTTGAGGTACTTCTGCTTGAGGGAGAACGCCCTGGATTTGGCTTTTTCGGTGGAGTTCGGCTGGGTACGGTAGCTGTGCGCGGCGGTGGAGCCCTTGGTGCAGGCGCCGAGGTAGAAAGTGTCGCCTTCGGAGAGTTCATGCGCCTTGCCGGCCTTAATTTTTGCGGCTATTGCTTCCCAGTCTTTGCGGATCTGGAGGATGTCGGCCTCGGAAAGGTCCGACAGCAGGTTCAGGAGCTTGATCAGCTTGAATTCGTAGTCCAACAGGGGGAGGGAGTCCTTGAACAGATAGAAGAGTATGAGTAGGTTGGTGTTCTTCTTCAGGAAACTGCTGGCCTCCCATTTGTCATTGATGATCTTGTCGTAGTCTATCATCCCAAGGACCAGGCGTTCTTTGGCGATATAGCCCTTGGTTTTACTGGCCTTGATGGGAGTTGTCTTCAGTTCGAGATTGGCTTTGGGAAAGTCCGGTCCGGGGTTGTTGTCGGGTTTTTTGTCGAAAATGTATTGTTCTACGATGTTGCCGAAATGACCTAGGTGGTGAGGGTCCAGTACGCGCTCTATATTCGCGAGTTGTGACGGGGAAAGTACCTGGCGCAGTGTCTTGTGCAGGACTTTATCCGCCTGTGCTTTGATGGAGGCAGCATTCGTCCGGTCAAAATCGTAAGTGATCACGAATTAATTATACTTAAAAAATTAGTGGGCGGCGGCCAGGAGATAAACACGGGCGAGGCCGGCATAAGCGAGTGGATCGACTCGCTCCTGCGCAAGTTTCCCGGCTGGGACGTTTATATTTCGCCGCGCCTTAACGACAGCGAGTACGGCGCGGGGGCGGTCATCGGGAAACTAAGCAAATTAGAGCCGGAAAAAGTTAAATACAGGGATGAGCTTCACCTTTCTGTTTCGCTGCGCTCTTTCCGGGCGGAGCGCGTTTCCGAGCTGGTGAAGAAGGTGCTGGACCTGGAGGACGCCGCCGCCAAAGAGACTCTTAAGGCTATCGGGGGGAACTACCCCATAGTGCTCACCCGCGATCTGAAGAAGGCCAAGGCTTGGCTCAGGTCCCGCGCGCAGGGGACCGAGCGCTACGGGATAGTGGTGTCCTCCCAGGGGTCAAGGGGCCGCTGTTCCCTGTCTTCCTGAGCCAATAAGTATCCTGTTGTTCCACGCCTGAGTAAAAACCACAAATAATCCTAAATACTGCGACATGATGCTGTCGCGGTGGTCGTCTACACTATATACGCAGATATGTGCAGGCATTCTTTCGGGGTGCAAAACTGCAACCATTGGTTGCAGAAATAAGCGTCTCTGATAAATTGCAGGGCTTCGCGGCCGAAACTTGCACCATTGGTGCAAGAAATACGGACGCCTTGCGGGGGTAATATGGCGAAAGACATATTTAAAGGCTATGGTGTCTTGCTGGCCGAGATAAAAGCCCGGGTGCGCGCCGCGCAATATGAGGCGCTGAAAACCGTAAATAAAGAGCTTATCGCGCTTTACTGGGACATCGGGCGCATAATAGAGGAGCGGCAGAAAGGCGGTACCTGGGGAAGATCCGTTGTGGTGCGACTGGCCGCGGACCTGCAAAAAGAATTCATTGGCATAAAAGGATTTTCTGTCCAGAATCTTTGGTATATGCGGCAGTTTTACCGCGCATATAACGGCGATACAAAACTCCAACCATTGGTTGGAGAAATAAGCTGGTCGAAAAACATCATAATATTATCAAAGTGTCCCGAAGATCCCGAACGTGAATTCTACCTCCGCATGACGCGCAAGTTCGGCTGGACAAAGGCCGTGCTGGCGCTTAATATAGAAGCGGGAACCTATCATAAATATCTGGCCAACCAGACCAACTTCGACTCCACTGTGCCCGAAAAAGTCCGCAGCCAGGCCAAGCTGGCTATAAAGGACGAATACACCTTCGATCTGATGGAGCTGGGCACTGAGCACAGCGAAAAGGAGCTGGAGAGCGCCCTTATCTCAAAAGTGAACAGGTTCCTGACCGAGATGGGCGGAGTTTTCACTTTCGCCGGCAGCCAGTACCGGCTTGAGGTGGACGGGCGGGAATATTTTATAGATATCCTACTGTACCACCGGCATTTGAAATGCTTGGTAGCGGTGGAACTTAAAGTGGGCGAGTTTATGCCGGAATACATCGGCAAGATGCAGTTCTACCTGGCCGCGCTGGACGATCTTGTTAAAACCCCGGAGGAAAACCCGTCCATAGGGATAGTTATCTGCAAGAGCAAGAAGCGGATGACCGTTGAATACTCCCTGCGGGAATCACGCAAACCCATCGGGGTTTCCACCTACAAAGTGTTTAAAACGCTGCCGGATAATTTAAAGGGCGAGCTCCCGTCCCCGGCCCAGGTCTCCCTGCTGCTGGAAGAGGGCTTTGGCGGCGGGGGAGTATCGGCCGCAAAGGAAACGCGGGGGAGATATAGGTAAGACAGGGGCCGCCTTTTTTTTCCGCGAGTATCTAATTCAACAGGCAGTGCCTGTTGAATCTCGCAATACCGGGACATTATGCTGGCCGTCTGATGCGCATAGCGCTTGATACGGCAGGGCCATAGGCCACTCGCGGTAGTCGTCTACACTATTTATACGGCAGGGAGGGATTTATGTCCATAAAGAAGCGGGCAAATAAAATTGCGGGGCCTGTTGCCGGAAATACTTTCTCCGGGCTGATACAGAACCTGAAGCACGTCCATGAGCATTTAAAATTTCAGGCGGCCAAGGCCGTTAACACAAACCTGACCCTGCGCAACTGGCTGTTCGGTTTCTATATCAAAGAATACGAACTAAAGGGCAGGGACCGCGCTAGATATGGGGAAAGGTTGTTTCCCGTCATAGCCGAAAAGCTTACCAGGCTGGGAGTTTCAAACTGTGGGCGTATACAACTTTACCGCTATTGTGGTTTTTATGCCGCCTTTCCAGAGATTGTAGGGACACTGTCCCTACAATTGCAGTCCATTCTTACAAGCAAATACCGGGAAGACGGAATATTCGGGACGCTGTCCCGAAAATCGCTGTTTATTCGTGCAGGGACATCCCAGGGAACAAGAATTGTGGGTACACTGTACCCACAATCTGATTTTCCTCCCGACAAACTTCTGAGCGATCTCTCCTACAGTCATCTTGAGGAGTTATCTGAAGTGGAAGTCGGGCCCCAGCGCAACTTTTACATCACCGAATGCATCCGCGGCAACTGGGCGGTAAGGGAGCTTCAGCGGCAGATCGCAAGCCATTATTACGAGCGCACGCTTCTTTCGAAAGACAAGGATAAACTGGCGCGGCTGACGCAGGCCAAGGCTGAGACGCTTACTGCGGAGCAGATCATCCGGAACCCATATGTATTTGAGTTTGCCGGGCTAAAGCCCAGGGAAGCGATGATGGAATCGGACATGGAAGACGCCCTTCTGACCAGGCTGCAGGATTTCCTGCTGGAGCTGGGGCGCGGCTTCTGCTTTGAGGCCCGGCAGAAACGCATCCTTATCGGCGGGGAGCATTTCTTCGTGGACCTTGTGTTCTACCACAGGATCCTCAAATGCCATGTGCTGATAGAGCTGAAGACGGACAGTTTCAGGCACGAGCATCTTGGGCAACTGAACACTTACGTGAACTGGTATAAGAAGAACGAGGCAGCCAAAGGCGACAACCCTCCCATCGGCATACTGCTCTGCGCAAAAAGAAATCACGCGCTTGTCGAATATGCCCTGGCGGGGATCGGCAACCGGCTGTTCATCTCAAAATATCAGCTTGAACTGCCCGGGAAGGACGAGATCGCGGCATTTCTTAATGAAGCGGCCCGGGACCGGTAGCGGAGTTAGGTCGTCAAAGGGGTCGAAATCTACCCCTTATCGTATTTAATTGTGGTGAATGCGCCATATTTAAACAGGTTAGGAGGGAACATGAAAACATTAACTTATTCGCATGACCGGCCGCTGCCTTATCCCACCCGTCCCATAAAAGTCGAGGGCGGGTATGTGGACGCGTATATCATCCCGGAAGAAAAAAAGGGAGAAGTGCTTAAGCAGCTCTATCCGTTCATTCCCGTCCCGTCCCTGGACGCGGAAATGCTGGATATCCACGAAGATAAGACGTTCAAGGTCCGGGAATTCATGGTTCTGCGCAGCCCGGGGATGAACTGGCTTGTGAGCCCGTATTATCCCAACAGCGGGGGAACAGTGATCGACTGGTGGGACGCGGAGGACGATTGATCCGCGGTCACGCATCGACCGCATAGCGGTCGTGCGCGACCCCGGCGCGGAACTGTCGTCCGCCTTCGGCGGACTCCATCCGGCGTCCGCTTGCTGAGGCGGACGCCTTCGGCCTTGCGGCCCGGGCGCGAAGCATACTAATGCTTCGCTCTAAAGCCGGGCCTCACGCCAGGGCATGGTTCTTGTTGTTCCCACGGGCGATGTGGAGGACCCCACAAGATCCCCGGAATATTATAATTCGACGTACGAATATCTAAGAAAAATCGGTTTCCAGGAGTTGTAAGGGGCAAGGGAAGGGGACGCTGTTTCCTGGTTATCCGGTGACATAATACTTAATTCCACTCCTTGGTCCGTTTTTAATCCCCAAAATTATCCGAATCACCGCGACATGATGCTGTCGCGGTGGTTGTCTATACTATATATACGACAGGGAGGGGGTATGTCTAAAAAGAAGCGGGCAAAGAACAATATGCTGTCTGTGGCCGGTCATAAAGATACACAGCCTCCGGCCTTCGTGGATGAAGCGAAACTTCTTGCTGATCTTCGGACACTTATCCAGGCCGCGCGTCAACGCGTGGCCACCGTCTCCAATTCCACGCATACATTGATGTGCTGGCATGTAGGGATGCGCTTGTTGAAAGAAAACCTTCAGGATGGCCGGGCTGCCTACGGAAAACGAATTCTTGCGACAGTGTCGCAACAATTGCGTGCCGAGTTTGGAGAGGGCTTCACTTATTCATCTCTTACCAGGATGATCCGCTTCGCTGAAGCTCAACCGAATAAGGCAATTGTGTCGACAGCGTCGACACAATTGAGCTGGAGCCATTTCATGGAGATCCTTCCCCTTAAAGACCCGCTCGCTCGCAATTTCTACGCCGAGATGTGCCGGATAGAGCGCTGGGATGTCCGCACGCTGCGGAAAAAGATCGGCGGCATGCTGTTCCAGCGCACGGCCCTGTCGAAGAACACCAAGGCGGTCATTTCCGCGGAGCTCGCTGATCTCCGGGAAGGCCGCATAACGCCCGATACCGTCTTTCATAGCCCCTGCTTCCTGGATTTTCTGGGGCTGAAAGGCGCCTACAGCGAGCACGACCTGGAAAGCGCCATTCTGCGAGAGATCGAGGGTTTCCTGCTGGAGATGGGGACGGGTTTCAGCTTTGTGGCCCGCCAGAAGCGTATGAGCGTCGGCAAGAACGACTTCCATCTCGACCTGCTCTTCTACCATCGCCACCTGCGGAGGCTGGTCGCCATA
This sequence comes from uncultured Elusimicrobiaceae bacterium, assembly GCA_964549095.1. GTDB lineage: Bacteria > Elusimicrobiota > Elusimicrobia > Elusimicrobiales > UBA9959 > JAHJSU01. The sequence goes on along the minus strand of CAZJUL010000006.1, from coordinate 13,541 downwards.
GAATTAAAGCTCGAGTCCTTCCAGCCGGCCCATGTCGGGCAGATGGAATTCTACCTGCGCTGGCTGGACAAACATGAACGCGCCCCCGGCGAGGGCTCCCCGATCGGCCTCATTCTCTGTGCCGCGGCCGATGCCGAACAGGTGGAACTCTGCCGGTTGGACGCCAAAGCTATCCGCGTAAGTGAATACCTCACCGAACTGCCGCCGATGGCGCTGCTGCAGACCCGCCTCCACCAGGCTATCGAGCACGCCAGGGAGCAAGCCGCCATACGTAGCAGAACATCGGGGAGAAAGGCTTAAAGGCCAAGATCAAAGCCAGGGAACGGGCGACGCGGCGTCGGATCTGTGGGACAGGCTGTCCCAGAAATGCCCCCGGCAGATTCTATCAGATATGTTTGAGGTCACAATTTGTGACCTCAAACAATGGGGGTAGATATGTCTAAAGAGATCGTTCCGCATGAACTGATAGAGTCGAAAATACTTTTAATACGGGGGCATAGGGTAATACTCGACGTCTCATTGGCGGAAATATACGGCACTACCACAAAAAAGCTGAATCAGCAGATACAGCGCAACATAAGACGATTCCCGGAGGATTTCCGGTTTCAGCTGACCGCTGCCGAGGCTGGATCTTTGAGGTCGCAATTTGCGACCTCAAAAGGCCGGGGCGGCAGGCGCTATCTGCCGTACGCCTTTACCGAATACGGGACCATACATGCCGCGAACGTCGTCAACACGGAGACGGCGATACTGGCCAGCATAGCCGTAGTGCGCGCTTTTGTGAGATTAAGGGAAATGGTCTCTGCCCATAAAGAACTTGCCCTTAAGCTTGCCGAACTGGAACGCAGGCTGAGCGGACATGACGCGGAAATAAAAGCCATAGTGGACGTTATCCGCCAGTTGATGAACGGGATGAGCCAGTCCCAAAATGACGCGGGTCAAAAAAAGCGCATAGGGTTCCATCCGGAGCAATGAAAGTGCGGCAAGGGGGTATTATGAAGGAACGCAAAGCAACAACACTTTAAAAACACCTGCTCCGATGAGGCAATTTGGCAACAGGCTGTTGCCAAATTGGACGGAAAGCATGTTTCGGCAATTTGGCGACAAGTTGTCGCCAAATTGGGCGGGAGGCGGGTTTCGGTATTTCTGCGACAGGCTGTCGCAGAAATACCGTGGGGGCAGAACCGCCTGCAGTCCATGCTCCCGCCTGACCTTAAAGGTAAGCTTCCTACCGCCAGGCAGCTGATGAACGTTATCCGCCCCATCCTGCCGGCAGGAGAATAAAGCGGTTGGTTATACTGGCAAATCCCGGAAAGACGGAATGTACGGTGCGAGGAATAGACTGGACATGGATGCGAAATTAGCAAACCCCCTCGAATTCGAGGGGGTTAAGTTTCCAACTGCTGGCTGAAGCTGTAATAGATCAGCGAAGTTTGTGTTCTAGCGGTTGGGGAGTTTCTTGTGGTTTTTCGCTGGCATGGCGGAAGTATGGAAAATGATAGTGAAGCCGGTACCGTCCGGAAGCTTGATGGTTATCTGGAACGGGATCTTCCCGTATTTGGCGGCCACCATGACGGTTATGGCCGGCACGTTTTCCCATTTGAAATCGATAAGATTTTCAACAACGATTTCTTTTTTCTTGTGCTTTGCGGTTACAACGGCGGGTATGCCCTTGTTGCCTGTGACGGTGGGCGGCGTTCCGGGCTTAGCCTTAAGGTTGGCCTTCTTGCCGGCCCATTTATTCGTAGCCTGGTATCTTTCCAGTTCTTCCCTGCGAAACAGGGGGTAGTTGCCCGTGCGCGAATGTATATGGATCTTTCCCTTGGATACCAGGTACCTGAAGGCTACCGGATGATAATTCAGGAAGCGCGCGGCTTCCCTGGAGGTAAACAGCTCGGCGCCGGTCCCCTTCTCACACAGTATGTCGGTTTTGCGTTTTGACATCTTGACGATCGCGTTAATATATGTTACACTAGTGTAATAGTATATGGCTGGCCCGCTTCTTGTCAGTCCGCTTCAGCAGCGCCACAAGTTGATTATACCAATTAACAGAAATTCGGGGTTTTGGGTGTTCTATTAAGGAGGAGTATGAAACATAAAAAGATGGTCCGGCAGCCAAAAAAGGGGGATGTGGAGTATGACGCGCTGTTTGATTCAATCAGCGAAATCGCAAAGTCTATCGTTGCCTTGGGCGAAACGGCCGTGGTGGCGTACGAGCCGATCGTGAACGATCTTGTCAATTCGCGCTCTAAAGACCATATGGAAATACAACGCACGCTGGACGGCATGCTGGGTTTCTGCGGGAACCAGACTATGTTGCAGTTATACAAAAAGCTGTGCCGCTATTATTTTTACCTGGACCCGGCGGCTACAGCGGACTATATCGGTTATTACCGGGAGATGTGGGATCCAGAGAGCCTCAAGAAAAGCGGAAAAACACCGAAAAAGAAGTAAACCAGGAGGGTTATGGATACTGACGGCCCTGTAATAAAAATAAAAAAAGGCGTGTTCATGGCGCGGGGGCAGCGGGTGGTGGCGGCGGCGGACGCGGCGGCCTTCTATGAGGTCACGCCTCATGCGCTTTTGTGCGCCGTGGCCAGGAATCGGCGCAAGTTCACGCGGCAGTTCATGTTCCGCTTTACCCCCCGCGAGCAGGCCGCTGTGCCGGCGCTCATGGGGTTGGCCAGGCCGCCGCTGGTATTTACAGAAATCGGCGTCTCCATGCTTTCCACCGTCCTTAACAGCGGCAAAGCCGCGCGGATAAACGTGGAGATAGTGCGCGAGGTGGTAAGGACGCTGAAAAGCCTGGGCCTGAGCGCCTGGGATATGCTCCGGTAGCTCTCAAAGAAAGGGGGAATTATGGAAAACACAACTAATTCAGGTGCTAACTCCGGCAAAGTGATCCTCTACACGGATAAAGGCGGGAAAACAAGTGTTGAGGTTCAACTCGAAAAGGAAACACTCTGGCTTAGTCAGAAACAAATATCGGAACTATTTAAAACCGAACGCAGCGTCATAACAAAGCACCTTAACTCGATCTTTAAAAGCGAAGAACTGGCGAAAAAGTCAGTATGTGCATTTTTTGCACATACTGCGGCCGACGGGAAAACTTATAAAACAGCGTTTTATAACCTCGACGCCGTGATCTCTGTGGGCTACCGGGTCAATTCCAATCGCGCTACAAAGTTCCGCATCTGGGCCACTGATATCCTGCGGCGGCACTTGGTAGACGGCTACACTATTAACCAAAAGCTGCTGAAAGCCAAAGAAGAGAAATTCCTGGCTTTTCAGCGCGCTATAAAGCTGATAGAAACTGTAAAGGCCCGCAAACCGCTGGAATACAGGGAGGCGATGGGGCTTCTGGACGTGATCCGTGACTACAGCCGCGCGCTCGGTCTATTGGACGATTACGACAAAGGCCGCGTTGCGGTTAAAGGTGTAAGCCCCGGTTCCGGCTTCCGCCTCACTTACGAGTTGGCACTTAAGGCGGTCGCCCAGCTTCAAGCCGGAGCCGGCGGCTCAACACTTTTCGGCAGGGAGAAGGATAAGTCCTTCGCCAGTTCAGTGGCCGCGATCTACCAGACCTTCTCCGGGAGAGAATTATATGCCAGCGCCGAGGAAAAAGCCGCCCACCTGCTGTACTTTATCGTTAAAAACCATTCTTTCGTAGATGGCAACAAGCGCATAGCCGCGGCTCTGTTCTTATGGTTCCTGGAGAAGAACCGCCTGCTTTACCGCGCCGACGGCGTAAAGCGCCTGGCGGATAACGCCTTGGTGGCCCTGACGCTTATGATCGCCGAAAGTTCGCCGGCCGACAAGGAACTGATAGTGCGCCTGGTAGTGAACCTGATAAACAAGGAAAACTGATTGTGGAAGAGGGGACGCTGCTGGTTTTCTTGCTTATAGTAGCTGGGTGAGAATAGCGCGGCTGTTTTTCCTATAATTAACTTATGTACCTCTTCTTTGATACCGAGACTACCGGTTTGCCGCGGAATTGGAAGGCCCCTGTGACCGACCTGGGGAACTGGCCCAGGATGGTTCAACTGGCTTATTTGTTAGCCGACGGCGAGGGGAACCGGCTGGCCGGCGGGGATTTCATAATTAAGCCGGCTGGCTTTAAGATACCGGTCGAGGCGGCGCGGATACACGGCATCACGACGGAACGGGCGGAAAAGGAAGGCAAAGAGCTGGCCGCAGTTTTAAAGGAATTCCAGGCCGCTATCAACAAGGCGGAGTATCTCATCGCGCATAACATGAGCTTCGACGAAAAGATCATAGGCGCTGAGTTCCTGAGGAATAAAATGCCGGACAGCCTGCCGGCCAAAAAACGGATCTGCACAATGGAAAGTTCCACGGCTTATTGCGCCCTGCCCGGCCCGTACGGCAACAAGTGGCCCAAGCTGACGGAACTTCACCATAAATTGTTCCAGAAAGGTTTTGAAGAGGCGCATAACGCGGCCGCCGATATCGCCGCGACAGTGAAATGTTTCTGGGAGTTAAAGCGCCGGGGCGTCATTGAGGTTTAGGGTATACGGGTAATAGGGGGACCGATCTCTATGGACATGACGGTAAAAACTGATTTCATCTCAAAGTGGGACAAATATTTCCCCGGGGCTGAGCTGCCTATAACCTTTTATTACACCGACCAGGAGGGGCGCGGGGTGATGGCCCCGCCTCCTTCGGCGCACCAGTGCATTATTGCCCCGCTGGCCAAGATCCGCAATGGCGATTCGCTTTGCTTCGGGGCGGAGTCCATAGGCTGCTTCGGCGGCAAGCGGTTCGCCGGGTTCAAGACCGAACTGTCGCCTACTTTCGCTTATTTCCTGTCCTGCGGTATCCCCGGCAAAATGGAGGGCGAGCGCTACAAGAAAACGCCGGAGCTGGTCACGGAATGGGTGAAGAATTCCGCCGAGTTCAAGGCGCCGGCCAAGTACTTGGTCTTCAAGCGTTTCGACAAGCTTGAGGCCGACGACTCTCCGGAGGCGGTCATCTTCTTCGCGCCGCCCGACGTGCTCTCGGGCCTTTTCACGCTGGCCAACTACGAAGAGTCCGAAGCGAACGGGGTTTTCAGCCCTTTCAGCGCCGGGTGCGGCACTATCATACGGTATCCGTACCTTGAGAACCGCTCCGACCGCCCCCGGGGCGTTCTGGGAATGTTCGACGTTTCGGCCAGGCCTTTCGTGGGGAAGGACATCCTAACTTTCGCCGTACCGATGAACAGGTTCCTCCGCATGGCCGACAATATGGATGAAAGTTTCCTTATCACCCCTGCCTGGGAGCGGGTGAAGAATAGGATAAGCGCTTAAAGGGATAGACACATGGCTGTGGGAGAGCGGTTTTTAACGGTGCCGAACCTGCTGACGCTTTCGCGCATCCCCATTGCCGCGCTCATCTGGCTGCGGCCGTACTCGCCCGCCTATGTCATTTCGCTGATGTTCCTGGCCGGGGTCACCGACGTGCTGGACGGCTGGCTTGTGAGGCGCGCGCTGAAGGCCGAAGGCCGGAGCGCGGACGCCGCGCCGCGCACGGGCGTGTGGCTGGACCCCATCTGCGACAAGACCTTCGCGCTTTCGGTCCTGGCGCTGGTCTGGGTAACGCGCCGGCCGGAAGCCTGGCTGCTTCTCCTGATAGCCGCCCGCGAGATCATCCAGATAGTGGAGGCCTTCGTCTGGGAACTGGCGCCGGTCTTCAAGTCCCGCAGCTTCGATTTCCAGGCCTCGCTCAGCGGAAAGCTCACTACGATAGGGCAATTCTTCGCGATAGCGGCCATCCTGACGGGCCATCCCTCGCAGGTGTCGCTGGCCCTGTTAACGGGCGCGCTTGGGATAGCGACCGCGGCGTTCTACTTTATGCGCGCCTGGAGGGAAGTGAAAGGCGAAAAAGGAAAGCAACTATGACCACGGAAACTTTGAAAGTGGAAGGGATGTCCTGCGGGCACTGTGCGCAGGCCGTAGAGAACGCGGTGAAGAAGCTGGGCGCCGAGGCCAAAGTGGACCTGGCCGGCAAGACCGCCGCGGTCACCTTCGATGAAGGCAAGCTCAAGCTGGACGCGATAAAGGCCGCCATCCGCGCCCAGGGTTATAAGGTGTGGTAAGGTTCAAACTTCGCCGGGGTCCGGGATGTTGGTAAAAGAGATGCGCAGGGGGACCAGCCCTTCGGTTTCGTGGGTGGCGCCGCAGTGTACCACGTCCTTGCCGTATTTAACGTTCAGTTGGTCCAGCGTCTTTACCAGCCGGCTTTTGCGGTTGTCGTCGAACAGGGCCGGGGCGCGCTCCGTTTCCGGTACCAGGCCCGTCAGCACTACGCCTTCCGCCAGTATCCTGCCCGCGGGCAGGCCTTTCCACAAATTCCGTACCGCGCTGATGAAGTCCAGGGTGTCCTGCGTTTCCAGCAGGCCGAGGCGGGCTTTCCAAGGCGGCCGGTCCATGAATTCCACAAATACATGTACGCCTGAGGCGTAATAGCCCTGCTTGCGCAGCCGCAGGGCTGATTTGGCGGTGAGCTTCAGCATTACTTTTAAAGCACCGGCTTCGTGGCGGAGTTCAGGCGGAAGAACATGTGAATGGCCGATGGACTTCTTCGCCGCCAGTTTTGCCGGCACATCCTCGCCCCGCAGGAGATGCCACAGTTCCTCTCCGCAAACGCTGTTCCAGGCCCGCTGCATTTCTTTCGGGCACATGGAACAGAGCTGTTCCATGCTGGTTATCCCTTCGCGGTTCAGCCGCGCCTCCATCCTTGAGCCGATGCCGGGAATATCCTTGAGCTTCAGCCGGTAAAGCGCTTGCGGCAGTTCGCGGGGGAGGATAGCCGTAAAGCCGTCCGGCTTATGGATGTCGCTGGCTATCTTGGCCAGGAACCGGTTCGGCGCCACGCCTATGGAGCATCTCAGCGAAGAGCCGACCGCGCTTTTGATCCGGGCCTTGATCCCGGCTGCAAGGGCCTCGGCCGCGGCCGGTTCCCGCTGGGAACCCGTCAGCCGGCAGGCTATCTCGTCTATGGAGCAGACCGCGTCCACCGGCACGCAGGCTTCCACCGCTTCGACTATCTTATTGTGATACTGGATGTAATTGCGGTGGTCCCCGACAATGAATTTCATGGCGGGGCACAGTTTCCGGGCTTCGTACACGGCGGTGCCGGTCTTCACGCCGAAAGCCTTTCCCTCGTAGCTTACCGCTATGCAGCAGGTGGTGTCGGCGGCCAGCGGCACCACGGCCACGGGTCTGCCCCGCAGGTAAGGGGCCATCTCCTGTTCGACGGAGGCGTAAAAAGAGTTCATGTCCAGGTAAAGCCAGCTCACAAGCCGCGCGGGGTCCGTAGTATCCATACCAACATCATGCCACCCCACCGCGACAGCATCGTGTCGCGGTGCTTTGGGAACGATCCGGATCTTTAAAGAACAAATGCCCTGCGGTTTATTTGTAAAATTATCCCTGGGAGAAGTTGTTCTATCCGTTTTCAGACAGCGGCCGGCAGGGCAATGGACAAAAACTTATTATGAGCGAAACACTTGAACTGGTTGGGAATTTAAAGGAAATAGGCGCCGAGTTCGACAAATGCCGGGCGGAGCTGGACAGGCGGTTCGAAGAGGCCAGGGGCCCGCTGCTTGCGCGGATAGCGGACCGGCTGAAAGAAACCCTGGCCGATGGGAACCTGGATGTTTTCGAGGCCGAGCAGGCGTATTGCGACCTGATAGACTGCCAGTGGAAAATGGGGCATAAAGAGTACGGCGACAGGATAGAGGAGAATATCCGGACCATCCTGAAGAACATCTTCGGCGAAACCACGGTCCGGATAGAAAAGAACGTCGCGGACATCATTGTAGTGAAAGGCAATAAAAAACTGGCCATAGAGGTTAAATCCTTCATAGACACCTCCGAGAAGAGCCGGCAGGGGCTGAAGACGCTGGCCGGGAAGAAAATAGAGGTTGAAGGCAGGAACGGCTACAAAAAATATCTCGTTTTCGCCCACAATGCCTGCGATAAAAAAGTGATAGACAGATGCCTGGGGGCGGACGGGCAGTGGGTGATCCTGCTGGCTTACTGCAAATATTTCAGCGAAAGCACTACGCCTATCTGGAAAAAACAGGCGGGCTATTCCCCGCTGAAGAAACTGGCCGGCGTTGTTAATGAGTTTTTGAAGTAAATTGAGCGACCCGGTGACATACGCTTCTTCCAAAAAAGATCCGCTTGTGATAATCCCCTGCGGGCGCAGGAAAATGACGCGCGCCGCTGCCGCGGAAAAGTTATACCTGGGCCCGTATTTCCATAGCTGTTTGGAAACGGCCCTGGCGCTGACTGCAAAAGACAGCATCCGCATTTTAAGCGGCAAATACGGCCTGTTAAAGCTGGGACAGGTTATTGCGCCTTATGACCAGCGCATAGACAAGCCCGGCGCGGTCGCCCTGGAAAAGATAGTCGCCCAGGCCCGGCGGCAGCGGCTGCTTGGCACGCACAAAGTGATAGTCCTTGCCGGGCAGGCCTATTCAAATGTGGTCCTCAAGATCTGGCCCAGGGCCGCGGCGCCCCTTTACCGCCTGGCCGGGATGGGCCGCCACCTGGCCCGGCTTAAACGGCTCAGGGGAGAATTATTTTCCCGTTTCCCGGCCGCCCGTCGGGCCGCGGGCGCTTCGTTTTCAGATATGCTATAACTATAAACTGAAGCCCGGAAGCGGGTTGGAATTCCGGGCCGCGGCCCCTCCAGTGAGCCACAAAATATAATAAGGATGCAAAAGGTAGCAGGTACCTTTTTAGAATGAGTGTTCCCAAAAACAAAGGCAAAGAGATAGAAGCGCTTATCGCCGCGGACGAATCCGGGGTGGGCGAGCTGTTCGAGGACGGCGGCGCCGTGGCCTCGTCGGTAAAACATTTCGAGGCGCGCCCCCAGCAGGCCAAAATGGCCTCCGCCGTGCTGCAGGCCATAACGAACAAGCGGCACCTGGCCGTGGAGGCCGGCACCGGCGTGGGCAAATCACTGGCCTACCTGGTGCCCGCCGCCCTGTGGGCCGTGCAGAACAAGAAAAAGATCGTCGTGGCCACCTACACCAAGGCCCTGCAGGCCCAGCTGGTGAAAAAAGACCTGCCGGTGGTGGAGACCGTGCTGAAAGAGCTGGGCCTGGAGCTCTCCTATTTCCTGCTGATGGGCTCGTCCAACTACCTGTGCCTTTCCCGCCTTGAGCGCGCCGAAAAGCTGGGCCCGGAGCTGTTCGAAGGTGACGAGTCAGGCAATACGCTCAACAAGCTGCGCGTCTGGGCGGAGCAGGGCGCGTCCGGCTGCCGCCCGGAACTGCCTTTCGAGGTGCCGCACCGCGTCTGGGAAGAGGTGTGCCGCGACCCCGACAGCTGCCTGCACAAGAAGTGCCACCTGAAAGAGTCCTGCTTCTACCGCAAGGATGTGGCGCTGGCGGCCCAGTCCGACATTGTGGTGGTGAACCAGCACCTTTTCTTCGCCGGTATGCCGCTGCCGGCCTTCGACGCGGTCATTTTCGACGAAGCGCATAACCTGGAGGAAGTGGCCGCGGGGTTCCTGGGCTTTTCTTTGACCGACCGTCGCATAAAGCGGTTCCTGGACTCGATCCACAGCGGGAAATCCGGGAAAGGCCTGGCCCGGCGGATAAAGGGCCTGCCGGCCGACCTGCTGGCCGATATCCATAAGGCCGTGACGGAAGCCGGCGTGGCTTCCCGGTTCTTTTTCCAGGACATAACCGACGCGCTGGGGTTTCACGGACTGGAAGGGCCCGGTTTTTCCAAGCCGAAACGGGTTTATAAGCCGGATATCGCGGCCAACCGCCTGGAAAAGCCGCTGCTCGCGCTTACGGTGCTGCTGTCGCAGGCCGCGGCAGGCAGCCGCACGGCCCAGGAAGAGGCCGAGATAAACGGCCTGCAGCGCAAGTGCATGGAGATCTCCGCGCAGCTCGCCGAGTTCCTGAAATGCGAAGGCGGACCGCGCGCTTACTGGGTGGAGCTGAACAACGGGAAACGCCGGCAGGAGATCAGCCTGAACATGGCCCCCGTGGACGTTTCGGAGGCGCTGCGGAAGGACCTGTTCGGCAAGGAGTGCCCCGTCATCCTGACTTCGGCCACGCTGACCGTGGACAGCTCTTTCAAGACGCTGAACGCGCAACTGGGCCTGGACAACGGGCTGGAGCTGCTGCTGGATTCGCCGTTCGATTACGCCAAGCAGGCGGCGTTCTTCGTGCCGCGCGATATGCCGGACCCCAAGGCCGCCGGCGCGGCGTATGAAAAAGCGGTGATAGACAACTGCTTCCTGGTCTGTTCGGCGGTGGAAGAGGGCGTGTTCCTGCTTTTTACCAGCTGGCAGTCGCTGGAGCACGCCCATAGCGTTCTTTCGGCGCAATTGCCCGGCCGGCCGCTTTTCAGGCAGAGCGACCAGCCCCCGCATCACCTGCTGGCGGAATTCAAGCGCGCCGGCAACGGGGTATTGTTCGCCACCGACACTTTCTGGCAGGGCGTGGATGTGCCCGGGCAGGCGCTGGCCTGCGTGGTCATAGGGCGGCTGCCTTTTTCCGCGCCCGACACGCCGCTTGAAGAGGCTCGCAAGGAATGGATGCAGGCGAAGAACCTGAATTACTTCAGGGAATATGTGCTGCCCAAGGCCGTGGTCAAGTTCCGGCAGGGCTTCGGCCGGCTTATCCGGACCAAAAAGGATTTCGGCGCGGTGGTGATGCTGGACCCGCGCATACAGACACAGCAGTACGGCGCCAAGTTCGCGCGCTCCATCCCGCATTGCCGGCAGATCTCCGACATTACGGAACTGAAAGCTTTTTTCGAAGAACACAAAGCGAAAACCGCCCCCGCAGTTAATTCGGGGACATAATACCTGTTTCCAGGCAAAATCCCGTTTATCCTCTTTGAAAACATCGCGACATCACGCTGTCGCGGCGGTGTTCTACAATATTTAACCTGAATCCTGCAGTTAAAGATCGGTTTCATTGGATAAATCAGGGAACAAAATTATTCTGCAGGATTCACCCGCGAAGCGGGCGAATGGCGGAGCGCTGTGCGCGAGCGCCATTCGGGTGTATGCCGCCCGTAGGGCGCCCGCTATGCGGGCGGAAAACTTCAACTGAAGTTTTCCGGCCGATGAAAAGCATGACGGCGGGGCGGACACTATAATACAATAACGATAGGCCATGGCGAAAAAAAGCGAAATAATACTGATAAACGCCTCGGCGGGTTCCGGGAAGACGCACGCCCTGACCCGCCGCTACGTGCGCCTGCTGCTTACCGGCGCCGCCCCCGAGAGCATCCTGGCCGTCACCTTCACCAATAACGCCGCCAAAGAGATGAAGCAGCGCATCCTGGACTGGCTGAAAAAAGCGGCCTCCGCCAAAAAATGCGATGAGACGGACCAGCTGATGGAGGATACCGCCCTGGCAATGCCGGCGCTGAAGGCCGCCGCCGGCGCCATACTGGAGCACCTGCTTTCAAATTATTACGACCTGCACGTGCAGACCATAGACAGTTTTTTGAACCGCATAGCCATGTCTTCCGCCGGCGAGCTGGGCCTGCCGCTGAACCCGGACATCACCACCAGCCACAGGCGCCTGGCCGACGTGGCGCTTTATTCCATTTTCTCGAAGGAGGGCGCGTCCGCGCTCAGCCGCAAAGAGGTGGATTCCTTCCTGGACTCGCTGCCGCCGGGCGAATCCTACCCGTGGGACCCCGTCGAAAAGATGCGCGAGACCTACGAGAATTTCCTGGCCTTCGAGGGCAAGTCCGACGGGAAGATAGAGCCCGCGGGCGAGGGCGGTAAAGCGCTGGAGAAGGCCCGCGAGGCAGTGGTCGCATTATCCGCGGATCTCCTGAAATTGGCGGACACGCGCAAACACAGCTACAAGCCTAAGAACAGATCCGGCGTTGAATATTACATCGACGCGCTGAAGGCCGGCGTCCGCCGGGCCATAGAGTCGGGCGATGCGTTCGCTATAGCCGACTGTTTCGGCACGGAGTATGGTTTTTTCAACAGCAACAAGGTAAAAGGCCCCGGCCTGCCGGACGAGCTTTCTAAATATAACGGCGAAATAGCCGCCGCGGTGAAAACTTTCATCCGCCTGAACGCCTACCACCGGCTGGACGGATTCGTGCGCATCTACCCGAAGTTCAAGGACGAGCTGGAGCGCATAAAATCCGGCAAGGAAGACCTTGCCCATATAGACGATATAGCCAGGAAGATATCGGCATACCTGAAGGATGGCGGCGAGGGGGCCGTGCCCGAGGTCTATATCCGGCTCGGCGAGCGCATCGAGCATTTCCTCATTGACGAATTCCAGGACACGGACCCGCTGCAGTGGCGCGCGCTGCTGCCGCTAGTCCGCGAAGCGTTGGCGCGCGGAGGTTCGCTTTTCGTGGTGGGCGACATCAAGCAGGCTATCTACATGTTCCGCTACGCCGATTACCGGATAATGCGCGCCTTCATGGCGGCGCTGAAAACCGGGAAGGGCGCGGGCGAAGACCCGCTGGAGCTGGGCTCCATAGTCGCGCTGGCCGAGACTGAGGACCGCCATCTCCTGCAACTGGACAAGAACCGGCGCAGCGGCGGCGCGATAGTTTCCTATGTCGAGGACCTGTTCAAGAACCGCCTGCCCGCCTACCGGGCCGGGGAACTGCTGTCGCCGGACGACGATCCGACCGGCCTGACTTCCTACGAGCAGTCCGCGCTGGACGGGCGCGAAAAAACCGGCGTGTTCAGGGAGATGGTGGTTTCGCGCAAGGCGCTGGCCGACGCGAAGAAGGGCGGCGCGGATGAGGAGGACGCCGGCGACATTACCGACGCAGAGGTCAGCGCGCAGATAGTAAAGATAATAAAGGACGCGCATAAGCGCTACCGCTACGACCAGATAGCCGTGTTGGCACCGCAGAACGAGAACATACTGATGGCCGTTTCCTGGCTGAACGCGGCCGGCATACCGGTGGCGAGCCTGAGCTCGCTGGATATCAGGGAGCGCCCGCTGGTGGCGCAGCTTATAGCGCTTTTCACTTTCCTGGAATTCCCGGCCGACGACATCGCCTTCCTTAATTTCGCCTGCGGCGAGATCTTCCTGAAAGCTTCGGGCCTATCGGGCGCCGACGCGCTGGCGGCCGCGGCCGAGCATCGGCATAAATGGCGCGGCGGCGGCCCCCCGCTCTATGTCACCTTCCGCGACAGGCATCCAAAGCAGTGGGCGGAACTGTTCGAGCCGCTGTTCACCAAGGTCGGCTATCTGCCGGCCTACGAACTGGGTTCGCTGGCTTTCTCTTTGTTCCGCGTTTTCAAAGGCTTCCGCGAGGAATCCTGCTTCCTGGTGAAATTCCTGCAAGTGCTCTCCGCGCTGCAGGGGCAGGGCGCGGCCGACGCGCGCAGCTTCATAGAGTTCGCCCGCGACGACGGCGAGGACGCTTATGCCGCGTTCAGCATCGAGCTGCCGGAATATATAGACGCGGTGCGCGTGATGACCTTCCACAAGGCCAAGGGGCTGGGCTTCCCGGTGGTGATAAACCTGCTTTACGAAAAGCACGGTCGCGGCGGCAGCGCCTCGGACAAGG